>NZ_LZMK01000021.1:0-205025 GCF_001665865.1 Nocardia sp. 852002-20019_SCH5090214
CGCCCCCGCGCCGCTTCCGCCGCCGCCCCCGCCGGCGCCGGTCTACCCGGACAACCTGGACGGCTGGATCCACAACGCTCTCGACATCATGGCCGCGCACGGCATCCCGGGCAGCTACAACGGCATCTACCGCAACATCATGCGGGAGTCCTCGGGTAACACCCAGGCCATCAACCTGTACGACTCCAACGCCGCCATGGGCATCCCGTCCAAGGGTCTGCTGCAGGTCATCGACCCGACCTTCGCGGCCTATCACGTCGACGGCACCTCCTGGGACATCTGGGATCCGGTCGCCAACATCGTGGCCGCGTGCAACTACGCAGCGCATCGCTACGGCTCGATGGACAACGTCAACTCGGCGTACTGAGCCGAGGCGACCGCGCCCGAGCGGGCATGACCCCGCTCACATCGATCCCCGGCCGGGGGTTCCCGCCTCGAGCGCCGCGGCGGCACGGATCTAGGCTGGTCGGCATGACCGACGATCAGCTGGGGTTCTCCACACGAGCCGTGCATGCCGGGTTCGATCCCGACCCGCAGACCGGTGCGGTGAACGTGCCGATCTACGCGAGCTCGACCTTCGCCCAGGACGGCGTGGGCGGGCTGCGTGGCGGCTACGAGTACGCCCGCACCGGTAACCCGACCCGCGCCGCGCTGGAAGCGAATCTGGCCGCGCTGGAATCCGGGAGTTACGGGCGGGCATTCTCCTCGGGGATGGCGGCCACCGACTGTGTGCTGCGGGCGACGCTGCGCCCGGGTGATCACCTGGTGATCCCGAACGACGCCTACGGCGGCACGTTCCGGCTCATCGACAAGGTGTTCACGCAGTGGGGTATCGAATACTCCGTGGCCCCGGTGTCGGATCCGGACGCGGTCGCCAACGCGTTGCGTCCCAACACCAAACTGGTGTGGCTGGAGACGCCGACCAACCCGCTGCTCAACGTCGGCGACATCTCGGCACTGGCCGACGTCGCGCACGGCGGCGGCGCGAAACTGGTGGTGGACAACACCTTCGCCTCGCCGTATCTGCAGCAGCCGCTGCTGCTCGGCGCGGACATCGTGCTGCATTCGACCACCAAATATCTGGGCGGTCATTCCGATGTTGTCGGCGGTGCGCTGATCACGAACGACGCCGAACTCGACGCCGCCTTCGCCTTCCTGCAGAACGGCGCCGGCGCGGTTCCGGGTCCCACCGACGCCTTCCTCACCATGCGCGGCATCAAAACCCTTGCGCTGCGGATGGATCGGCATTGCGACAACGCGGAGACCCTCGCCGGATTCCTCGCCGAGCACTCGGCCATCTCACAGGTGATCTACCCCGGCCTGCCCGAACATCCCGGAAATCCGGTGGCGCAGAAGCAGATGCGCCGCTTCGGCGGCATGATCTCGGTGCGGCTGCGCGGCGGTAAGCAGGCCGCGCACGACTTCTGCGCGCGGACCAAGATCTTCACCCTCGCCGAATCGCTCGGTGGAGTGGAATCGCTGATCGAGCACCCCGGCGCGATGACCCACGCCTCGACCGAGGGCTCCGAACTGGAGGTGCCCGCGGATCTGGTGCGACTGTCGGTCGGTATCGAGGACATCAGCGATCTGCTCGCCGATGTGGAGCGCGCGCTGGGCTGACGCAGGGAAACGACGAACGGCCGCACCGGAATCGGTGCGGCCGTTCGTGTGGGTAGAGCTATATAAGGTATCCGGCCGGGCTGCTGCCGACCCGGCCGAATCTGCCGAGGAGCGCGCGCAACGCAGCCGCGGTGGTATCACCGCCGCTGCTCGCGTCCATCGACGACACCTTCCCGTCAGCTGTGGTACGGCTCCGCGCTGACCAGGGTCACCTTCATCATGTTGCCGTTGGGCAGGCGGTATTCGCGCGTCTCGCCGACCTTCGCGTCGATCAGGGCGCCGCCGAGCGGGGAACTCGGCGAGTAGGTCTCCAGGTCCGATCGGCCCAGGCCCTCTTCGCGGGTCGCGATCAGGAAGGTCTCGGTGTCGGTTTCGTCGCCGTCGTAGTAGACCTTGACCACCGAACCCGGAAGCGCCACACCGGATTTGGTCGGCGCGACGCCGACCTTGGCGTTGTTCAGCAGCTCCTGCAGCTGACGGATGCGGGCCTCCTGCTGACCCTGCTCCTCGCGCGCGGCGTGGTAGCCGCCGTTCTCCTTCAGGTCGCCTTCTTCGCGGCGTTCGTTGATCTCGGCCGCGATGACCGGACGGTTGGCAATGAGCGCGTCGAGTTCGCTCTTGAGCCTCTCATGCGACTCCGGTGTGAGCCAGGTCACTTGCGTCTCAGTCATCTCGATCACTCCCTAGTAGTTGTTCCCGGCGTGCCGGGGTCCGTGATACCCGTCGCGCATGCGCGAGAACGTGTCCGCGCACAGCAACAGTCGACGGCTAGAGCGATCCGGGGGGATGTTCCTCGAACCCCGACGGTGCGCGGGCATTGTGTGCCCGGGAACCGGCAGCGCTGGCCGTCAATGCAGCAAACACGGCTCCGAGCGTTCGGAACCGTGTTCGCGCCATTCTAGCACGAATTGGATATGTGCAGGTAGAAGGCTTGAATGTGGGGGTGTCAGCCGGCCTTCAGGTAGGCCGGTACCTGATCGCTGCACCCATAGATATTGCCGTTGGCGGGCCGGGCGGTGGTCCGCACCGTGGTGGTGAGTTCGACGGTTCCGCTGTCCGAGCCGGGGATCAGCACCTCGCGGCGGCCGATCTCGCTGCCCTCGGTGTCCATGCCCCGTACCAGGCACACCACCGGCTGCTCCGGATGCTTGCGGGTCAGCTTGAAGTGCACGGTCAGCGTGGAATCGTCGACGACGTCGTAGCCGAGTTGGTCGGGCTCGATATCCTTGGGACCGTACTGCCGATAACCCACATAGGCGACGATCAGCCCGAGTATCACCACCACGATGCCGAGTGCGATCGGAACCCAGCGGCGGTTGCGCACGGGACCGGTTCCGTAACGATTCGACACCCGATCGTTGCCTGCTCCCGTCGCCCCGGTCGCGGCGTCGGCGGTGCGCCCGTCCGGATCGGTCCGGTCGGACTGCGGTGCCGCCTCGCTCATGATGTGGTTGCTCCCGTGGTCGATCAGGGGGTAGGTCGGAACAAAAGACCGTCGGATGGAACTATAGGGAATGCAGTTCGGACACCCGCGTGCCGCTCGGGCACGGCGGACGGCTATGAGGTGAAACGGTGAGCAACGAGGTGAACGAGAAGTGAGCGGCAGCTTCGATCGGCCGCTGCGCCTCATGGCGGTGCACGCCCACCCCGACGACGAGTCGAGCAAGGGCGCCGCCACCACCGCGAAATATGCCGCGGAGGGTGACGACGTGCTGGTCGTGAGCCTGACCGGGGGTGAGCGCGGCTCCATCCTCAATCCGGCGATGGATGTGCCGGGCATTCTCGATCGCATCGACGATGTCCGCCGCGAGGAGATGGCGGCCGCCGCGAAGGCACTGGGCGTGCAGCACCGCTGGCTGGGATTCGTGGATTCCGGTCTGCCCGAAGGAGATCCGCTGCCGCCGCTGCCCGAGGGCAGTTTCGCGCTGGTGCCGCTCGAGGAGGCCACCGAGGCCCTGGTGCGGGTGGTGCGCGAGTTCAGGCCGCACGTGATGACCACCTACGACGAGAACGGTGGCTATCCGCATCCGGACCACATCATGTGCCACAAGGTGTCGATGGCGGCCTTCGAGGCGGCCGGCGACCCCGAGCGCTTCCCCGACGCGGGCGAACCGTGGACGCCGCTGAAGCTCTACTACAACCACGGTTTCAGCCTGCAGCGGCTGGAGACCTTCGCCGACGAGTACGACCGGATCGGGGAGCCGTTCCCGATGCGCGACTGGATGGAGCGCATCCGCAAGGCCGCCCAGGAACACGGCGATGTGATGTCGCGGGTGACCACGCAGATCGACTGCGGCAAGTACTTCCCGCAGCGTGACGAGGCCCTGCGCGCGCACGCCACACAGATCGACCCCAACGGCATGTTCTTCGCGATCCCGCTGGAGATGCAGCAGCGGTTGTGGCCGACCGAGGAATTCGAACTGGCCAGGACCCGGGTGCGCACCGCGATTCCGGAGAACGACCTGTTCGCCGGAATCCGGGACGCCGACGATGCGGAGGCAGATGACATGGTCGCCGACGATATGGTCGCCGACCGGGCGGTCGAGGGCACGGTTCGATGATGTCGATGTTGTACGCGCACACCGCGCTGCTGGCCCAGAACACCACCACGAACCCGACCGGTCCGGAATTCGGCAAGGCGTCGCCGCTGGGTCTGGTGATCATCCTCGTGCTGCTGGCCGGCACGGTGCTGTTGATCCGCTCGATGAACAAGCACATCAAGAAGCTGCCCGCGGATTTCTCCCGCGAACATCCGGAACCGGACCAGGAAGCCGACGAGGGCACCGAGCACGGTGTCGCCGGCGAAGATGACGATGCGGCAGGCGGCGATGCGTCAGGCGGCGATCGGGCGGAGCAGCCGCGCGACGGCGCCGCCAACGGATCCGGCCGCAGCGATTCGGGTCCGTCCACCCCTCCGCCGGCCTCCGGTAAGGCCTCCTGAGATCCGCTGATTCGCCGCGTCGTCGCCGATTCGCCGCCCAATCGCAATCCGAGGCCGGTCACGGCCGCGGGCGGCGACGTCGATTGATGCTCTGATCTGCTTTGATGTTGCCCGGGTCATACGACCCGGCGCTCGCTCACGCATGTCTCGATACCGCGCTTCGGCGGTAATCGGCCGGACGACTCCTATGGGATCCCACACGATACGTGCGGGTAACCCTGCACGGCGTACACATTCGTGGAATAAAGGTGCACACTACGCGGAGCCGCGATACCTCGAATTCTGCCCATGCACCGGGCCTACGCTGTGGAAAGGAGTCGGCGAGTGTTCAGCCGCATCGCCATCGTGAACCGGGGTGAGGCCGCAATGCGCCTCATCCACGCCGTCCGAGATTTGGCCGCGGCGACCGCGCGACAGATCGAAACCGTCGCTCTGTACACCGATGTCGACCGGAACGCGACGTTCGTGCGCGAGGCCGATATCGCCTACGACCTCGGTCCGGCCTCCGCCCGCCCCTACCTGGATCTGAAAGCGCTGGAGAAGGCGCTGGTGGCGACCAAGGCCGACGCCGCCTGGGTCGGCTGGGGTTTCGTCGCCGAGGATCCCGCCTTCGCGGAACTGTGCGATCACATCGGTCTCACGTTCATCGGTCCGAGCCCGGACGCCATGCGCAAACTCGGCGACAAGATCGGCGCGAAGCTGATCGCCGAAGAGGTCGGGGTGCCGGTGGCGCCTTGGAGCCGCGGTGCGGTCGAGACGCTGGACGCCGCCATCGCGGCGGCCAAGGACATCGGCTATCCGCTGATGTTGAAGGCCACCGCCGGTGGTGGTGGTCGCGGTATCCGTGTCATCACCAACGAAGCCGAACTGGTCGACGCCTACGAGCGCACCAGCCAGGAAGCGGCCCGCGCCTTCGGCAGCGGTGTCGTCTTCCTGGAGCGGCTGGTCACCGGCGCTCGCCACGTCGAGGTTCAGGTGATCGCCGACGGTCAGGGCACCGCGTGGGCGCTGGGCGTGCGCGACTGCTCGGTGCAGCGGCGCAATCAGAAGGTCATCGAGGAGTCCGCCTCGCCGGTGCTGCGGCCCGAACAGGTCGCCGATCTCAAGGCCTCGGCCGAGCGGCTCGCGGTGGCGGTCGGTTACCGCGGCGCGGCGACCGTCGAATTCCTCTACCACCCCGGCGACGAGTTGTTCGCCTTCCTGGAGGTCAACACCCGCCTGCAGGTCGAGCACCCGATCACCGAGTACACCACCGGGTTCGACCTGGTCCGGGCGCAGTTGCACGTGGCCTCCGGCGGACGGCTCGAGGGTGAGCCGCCGGCCGAACGCGGGCACGCCATCGAGGCCCGCCTCAACGCCGAGGACCCCGACCGCGACTTCGCCCCGGCGCCGGGCCGCATCGCCCTGCTGGATCTGCCGGCCGGCCCGGGTATCCGCGTCGACACCGGTGTCAGCGAGGGCGACACGATCCCCGCCGACTTCGACTCGATGATCGCCAAGATCATCGCCTACGGCCGCGATCGCGAAGAGGCCCTGGGTCGGCTGCGCCGCGCGGTCGGCGAGACCCGCGTGATCATCGAGGGCGGCGCGACCAACAAGAGCTTCGTCCTGGATCTGCTCGACCAGCCCGAGGTCATCGACGCCAGCGCCGACACCGGCTGGATCGACCGGGTGCGCGGCGAGGGCCGATTGGTGGCCCAGCGGCACACCGCGGTCGCCTTGGCCGCCGCCGCCATCGACGCCTACGAGGAAGAGGAGCGGGCCGAGCGGCATCGGCTGCTGTCCACCGCCGCCGGTGGCCGCCCGCAGGTGCAGCACGAGAGCGGCCGCCCGCTGGACCTGAAGCTGCGTGGCGCGAGCTACCGCCTGCGGGTCGCGCGAGTCGGCGCGCACCGATTCCGGATCGGCATCGAGGCGGCCGGCGAGATCGCCACCGCGGACGTCGATCTCGAGCGTTTCGACCGCCACACCGGTCAGATCGTGGTCAACGGCACCCGGTATCGGCTGGTCACCGGCACGCACGGCCCCACCCACGTGGTGGATGTCGACGGCGTGACGCATCGGGTGAGCCGTGACGAAGGCGGTGTCGTGCGCTCGCCCGCGCCCGCGCTGGTCGTCGCCAAGCCGCTCGAGGTCGGCGACGAGGTCGAGGCGGGCGCGCCCGTGCTGGTCCTCGAGTCGATGAAGATGGAGACCGTGCTGCGGTCGCCGTTCAGGGCGCGCCTCAAGGAGTGCAGCGTCTCGGTCGGCTCGCAGGTCGAGGCCGGCGCGCCGCTGCTGCGGCTGGAACCGATCGCCGACGACGATCAGGCCGACGAGGCCGCCGCGGTCGAGTCGGTCGAACTGGACCTGCCCACCGCGCCCACCGAGGTGCTGGCCCACGAGCGCACCGTGCGCGGCCAGGAGGATCTGCGCGGGCTGCTGCTCGGTTTCGACGTCGACCCGCACGACGGCGGCCGTGTCCTGACGGACTACCTGGCCGCGCGCCGCGCGGCGATCGCGGACAGCCGCCGCCCGCTCGCCGAGGAACTGGAACTGATCGAGGTCTTCACCGATCTCGCCGAGCTGAGCCAGTTCTGGGGTGAGGACGCCGGCCACGGCCACGTCCACAGCGCCCGCGAATATTTCCACACCTATCTGCAGAGTCTCGACGTCGAGCGGGCCGGACTGCCGGAGTCCTACCGGGCCAAGCTGTCGAAGGCGCTCGCGCACTACGGCGTCACCGACCTGGAGCGCACCCCGGAACTCGAGGCCGCGGTCTTCCGGATCTTCCTCGCCCAGCAGCGCCCGTCCGACACGGTCACCGTCGTCACCACGCTGCTGCGCGAATGGCTGGGCGAGCCGGTGCCGGATCGGGTGCTGCAGGAACCGGTGGGCCTGGCGCTGGAGCGGCTGGTGGCCGCGACCCAGGTGCGCTTCCCGGTGATCGCCGACATCACCCGCGGTGTGGTCTACGCCTGGTACGGCCAGCCGCTGCTGCGCCGCAACCGCGCGCGCGTCTACACCACGGTCCGCAAGCATCTGAGCCATCTGGACGCGCATCCGGACGCCGCCGACCGCGCCGATCGCATCGCCGAGATGGTGCGCAGCACCGAACCGCTGGTACGCCTGCTGGCCCAGCGGCTGGTGCGGGGCAACCCCGACAACACCGTCATGCTCGAGGTGCTGACCCGGCGGTACTACGGCAACAAGGGCCTGACCGACGTCCGCACCCAGGAGGTGGACGGCTGCACCTTCGTGGTCGCCGAACGCCGCGGTGTGAATCTGGTCTCCGCGGCCGTCAGTTTCGACTCGCTCGACACGGTGCTGAGCGGGCTCACCGAACTGGCCGGCGGCGCCGCCTCCATCGAGGCCGACATCTACCTCGGCTGGGAGAACCAGCCGGAGGACTTCGACGCGATGGCCGCCGCCCTGCAGGAGGTGCTCGGCGCCCGGTCGCTGCCCAACCAGGTGAATCGGATCACGGCCACCGTCGCGGGCAGCAACGGCGCGGTGATGCACCACCACTTCACCTTCCGCCCGTCGGCGACCGGTCTGGCCGAGGAGCGGTTGATCCGCGGTCTGCACCCCTATATCGCCGAGCGGATGCAGATGCGCCGCCTGCGCAAGTTCGATCTCACCCGGCTGCCGTCCTCCGACGAGGAGGTCTACCTGTTCCGCGGTGTCGCGAAGGAGAACCCCGCCGACGAACGGTTGATCGCCTTCGCGCAGGTGCGCGACCTGACCGCGCTGCGTGACCACGAGGGCCGGCTGCTGTCGCTGCCGACCGCCGAGAGCACGGTCGCGACCTGTGTCGATTCGATCCGCCGGGCACAGTCGCGGCGCCCGTCGGCCAAGCGCTTCCACACCAACCGGATCGTGCTCTACATCTGGCCGCCGCTGGATGTGACCCGCGCCGAGCTGGACACCATCGTCGGTCGCGTCGAACCGGCCACCGCGGGCGCCGGGCTGGAGGAGATCCTGCTCATCGCCCGTCAACCCGATGCGCAGACCGGTGAGCTCGTCAAGCTCGTCGTGCGCATCCGGTTCGATGCCACCGGTAGCACCGAGGTCACCGTCGGCGAGCGCACCGACGATCCGGTCGAACCGCTCGACGAGTACCGCCAGAAGGTGCTGCGGGCCGCCGGCCGAGGCACCGTGTACCCGTACGAATTGACCGGTCTGCTCGGCACTTTCACCGAATACGACCTCGACGCCGAGCACGCCCTCGTCCCGGTCGACCGGCCCAAGGGCCGCAACACCGCGGCGATGGTCGCCGGTGTGGTGAACACGCCGACCGACCGGCATCCGCAGGGCATCACGCGGGTGGTGCTGCTCGGCGATCCGACCAAGTCGCTGGGCGCGCTCTCGGAGCCGGAGTGCCGCCGGGTGATCGCGGCGCTGGATCTGGCCGAGCAGATGGAGGTGCCGCTCGAGTGGTACGCGCTGTCCTCCGGCGCCCGGATCTCGATGAAGTCCGGTACCGAGAACATGGACTGGGTGGCGGCGGCGCTCAAGCGCATCGTCGAATTCACCCAGGACGGCGGCGAGATCAACATCGTGGTCTCCGGCATCAACGTCGGCGCGCAGCCGTACTGGAACGCCGAGGCGACGATGCTCATGCACACCAAGGGCATCCTCGTGATGACCCCGGATTCGGCGATGGTGCTGACCGGTAAGCAGGCGCTGGACTTCTCCGGCGGTGTGTCGGCCGAGGACAACTTCGGCATCGGCGGCTACGACCGCGTGATGGGCCCCAACGGTCAGGCGCAGTACTGGGCGCCGAATCTGGCCGGAGCCCGCGATGTGCTGATGTCGCACTACGACCACACCTACATCGCTCCCGGTGAGCAGGGTCCGCGCCGCGCGCAGACCACCGACCCGATCGACCGCGACGTGTGCACGTTCCCACACAACGTGCCGGACAGCGATTTCACGACTGTCGGCGAGATCTTCTCCGCGACCGCGAACCCGGATCGCAAGAAGCCCTTCGATATTCGCACCGTGATGCGGGCGCTGGCCGACCAGGACCACGCCGTGCTGGAGCGCTGGGCGGGTATGGCCGATGCGGAGACCGCCGTCGTCCAGGACGCGCATGTGGGTGGTATCCCGGTCTGCCTGCTGGGCATCGAATCGCGGGGTGTGCCGCGGCGCGGCTTCCCGTCCACCGACGGACCCGACACCTACACCGCGGGCACGCTGTTCCCGCGGTCGTCGAAGAAGGCGGCTCGCGCGATCAACGCGGCCAGTGGCAACCGCCCGCTGGTGGTGCTGGCGAATCTGTCCGGCTTCGACGGATCGCCGGAGTCGATGCGCAAGCTGCAGCTCGAATACGGTGCCGAAATCGGCCGCGCGATCGTGAACTTCCGCGGGCCCATCGTGTTCTGCGTGATCTCGCGCTACCACGGCGGTGCGTTCGTGGTGTTCTCGAAGGCGCTGAACCCGAATATGACCGTGCTCGCGCTGGAGGGTTCGTTCGCCTCGGTGCTCGGTGGCGCCCCGGCCGCGGCCGTGGTGTTCGCCGGTGACGTCAACACCCGCACCGCCTCGGATTCGCGGGTGCGCGAACTGGAGTCGCGGGTCGCGAACGCGTCGGGCACCGAGCGCGCGGAGCTGTCCGCCGAACTCGACGAGGTCCGTTCGCAGGTGCGCGCGGAGAAGCTGGGCGAGGTCGCCGCCGAGTTCGACCGGGTGCACAACATCCACCGCGCCGTCGAGGTCGGCTCGGTCGACGCGGTGATCAGCGCTCGCGAGCTGCGGCCGCGCATCATCGAGGCGATCGAGGCGCGTCTCGGCTGATTTCCTGCCCGTGACCGGCCGTCCGCGGCCGGTCACGGGTTCGGCCGCGTTGCGATGATCATGGCGGGGTAGTCCCTTGTCGTGACGGTAATCACGCGACTTCTCGTAATGGTGTGTGCGGTCGTTGCCGGGGGTACTTTCGCGGCGGGTTCGGCCGCGGCGGACCCGGCGGCGCATGTGGTGGGCGAACATCCGCTGGGTCCGGCGGCGGTCGAGATGGACGTCTATTCGCCATCGATGGACCGGGTGATCACGAACCGGGTGATCCGCGCGGCCGGTGGCGGACCGGCACCCACGCTCTATCTGCTCACCGGCATCGGCGGCGGTGTGGACAACATCTCCTGGTGGGACGACACCGATGTGCGCGCGTTCTTCGCCGACAAGCATGTCAATGTGGTGATGCCGATCGGCGGGCCCAACAGCATGTACACCGATTGGATCGCCGACGACCCGATGATGGGCCGCAATCGCTGGCAGACCTACCTCACCCAGGAACTGCCCGATGTGGTCGACGCCCAGCTGGGGACCACGGGCCGCAATGCGATCGCCGGGGTGTCGATGAGCGGGGCGTCGGCGGTGGACCTCGCCATCCAGGCACCGGAACGCTTCGCCGCAGTGGCTTCTTACAGCGGGTGCCCGTGGTCGAACGATCCGGCCGGGATCGCGATGGTGAGTGCCCAGGTCGTGCGGGGCGGCGGTAATCCGGGCAATATGTGGGGCCTGCCGGGAACCGGGGCGTGGCCCGCGCACGATGCGTTCGCGCGGGCCGGCGCCCTGGCCGGCAAGGCCATCTATCTGTCTGCGGCGTCCGGTATCCCGGGTGGTATCGACCGGGGACTGCCCTTCCCACCGGTGGAGGCCGTCGCGAGTGCGTGTACCGGTGCTTTCGCCGGTCGGCTCGGGCAGCTCGGCATCCCGGCGGTGTTCGTGGACCGGCCCGAGGGCTCCCACACCTGGGGACTGTTCGAGGCGGACCTCCACGATTCCTGGCCCGTACTGGCCGGTGGTATCGGCGCCTGAGCCTGTTCTCGACGGTTCCCAGCAGTGGGAACAAACGCCGCCGAGATCAGCCGGTTCACGAGCGCCATATCGTTGCCGCCACCCGTGACCGGGGTGAAGGAGTAGACCAGGCGGCGACCGAGGTCTCGGGTGGTGAACATTCCGTCCGTGTAGCCGTAGGTACTGCCGGTCTTCCCCCAGACCGTCACTCCGTTCGCCGAGGTGACCCGCATGAGGCCCGCGCTGTAGTAGCCCGGCTTCGGTCACTGTCGCTCGTCCCTCGGCGCTACGTAGCCGTATGGGGTGGGGCCGGGAATCGTCGTATCGGTCTGCGGGGCAGTGGTATCGGGTAGACGCGGCGCTGCCCGGACGGAACCGCCCGTCCACCGGCACCGGGGCTTTCGTGACCGTGCCGGCGACGCCGGAAGTCCCGGGCCACTGCCCTGCGGGTCCGTTCGCCTGCGCGAGAACCGCCGTTGCTCGGTCGGGCGCGCTGGATACCGCGGCCTGCATCGATGCCGAATCGAGTTGTGGGAGAGCGGAATCGGCATACTCGTGGACTCGACTGCTCGTCGAGGGGACGAACTTCAGTGCCAGAGTTCCGGCGCCCAAGATCACTACGGCCGAGGCGGCGCTCACCAGGGCTACCCTCGGCGATCGGACTGCTCGCCGAAAACCGAACGGCGCGAAGAATTTTCAGACCGCTGCGGGCCGGAACCGCCGGTGGCAGATCTCGCAATCACAATCGAAATAGCCGAGTCCGGCATTGCCGTGGGCGCCACGTCGTTCGGCTTCTTCCAGATCCGCGAACCAAGGCCGCCGCCGCATCGGTACCGGTCGAATCTGCGCGCTGTCGTTCATGGCGACGGAGTACCCATTTCGGACAGCGCGTACGGTCACGGTTTCGGCGCGATGGGTGTGGTGATACTGGAGGGGATGGCGAGCACAGATCCCGAACCGATCCGGGAATCGCGCAGGGCGTCGGCGGGCGCCGGATGGTCGGCCGCCGACCGCGCGGCCTACCGCCGTTTCGTGCGCGCCCAACACCCCGACGTCGGCGGTGACCCGGCCGCGTTCCGAGAAGGTCTGGCTCGCTACGAGGCCGCCCGCCGGGCCGGTACCTCCGCATCCGAAGTCGACCCGACGGACCGATTCGACGGGCCGGTGCGGTTCGTCGCCACACCGCGTGGCTGGCGGCGAGCAGTGCGCGTGCTGCGTCCGCGCCGGCGTACCCGGCACCTGCAGTGATCGATATGCCGGAAGCCTATCCGGCTAATGGCCGACAGCAGCGATAGCTGGGTATACGCTGATGTAAGGCCATTCTGTGATGTGGCTTACTCCAAACATCGGGGTGTCGTCGCTCGACCTATCCCGCGGCAGTGTGGCCGCGCCGGCACGCCGAGCAAACAAGGAGAAGGCCATGAAGGGTGGCACAAGTATCGCTGTAGGAGTGGGTATCGGATACCTACTGGGCCGCACGCGGAAGATGCGGTTCGCGCTGGGGGTGGCGGGGGCGATGATGGCGAAACGTTCGTCGGACATTCCCGGTGAGTTGCTGGAGCGGGGGACATCGCTGCTCAAGTCGTCGGCGGATCTGACGCAGCTCACCGATACCGTTCGCGACGAATTGCTGGGCGCGGCCCGGTCCGCCGCCGTGACCGCTGCGAGCAATCAGCTCGACTCACTCAACACCCGGCTGCAGCAGGGCTCGTCCCTGTTGTCGGGCGACTCCCTCTTGTCGGGCAAGGACCGCGAGCGAGCACCGGCAGCCGAGCCGGACGACGAAGGCGAGCCCGAGGTCCTGGACGTGGAGTCCTCCGACGAAGATCTCGAGGAAGTCGATTCCGGCGACCGGGAAGAAGACCGGGAGCCGCCCGCCCCGCGGACACGCAAGTCCGCGGCCCCCCGCGCGCGGAAGACGACTTCTCGGACTTCCACTACTCGTAAATCCGCGGAACGCAAACCCGTTTCGGTCAGCCGACGCCGCAGCAGCTCCGATTCCGACGAACCGCCCGTGCGACGCACGAGGAGGTGAGAGCGATGGCGAAAACGGCTCAGCCGACCAGCCCGCTCCAGCAATCGGTGCAGAACCTCGCGGGCACGCTGGCCGAACGCGCGGTGGAAGGGCTGTCGAACCGGGTCTCGAAGACCGCCGGCCGGTTGAACGACTACGCGGGTGGCGAGGGAAATCTCCTCGCGGCCGTGACCGGCGTCGACAAGCTGGCCGGCGGCGCTTCCCCACTGCACGCCGTCATGAGCGGAGGTATGAGCAAACTCAAGCACTCGGCGGGGGAGACGTTCCAATCGATCAAGAATTCGCTGACCGGTGGTGGCAAGGGAGGCGGGGGGAAGAAGCTCAAGCTGACCAATATCGTCGAGGAGATCGACGTCGGCGTGCCGATCGATCTGGCCTACGACCAGTGGACCCAGTTCGCGGACTTCCCGAAGTTCACGAAGAAGCTCGAGCAGGTCGAGCAGGTCTCCGATGAGAAACTCAGCTGGACCGGCAAGGTGTTCTGGTCGAGGCGAACCTGGGAATCGACGATCATCGAACAGATTCCGTTCGAGCGAATCATCTGGCGTTCCAAGGGCGCCAAGGGCTATATCGACGGTGCCGTCGGCTTCTACGAGCTCACCCCGAATCTCACCCGCATCCTGGTGGTGCTCGAGTACCACCCGCAGGGAGTGTTCGAGAAGACCGCCAATATGTGGCGCGCCGCCGGGCGCCGATGCCGGTTGGAGCTCAAGCACTTTCAGCGTCATGTCATGACCGATGCGGTCCTGCACAGCGATGACATCATCGGCTGGCACGGCGAGATTCGCGACGGCGAGGTCGTGGAAGACGACGAGACGGCGCGACAGCGGGAAGAGGAAGAAAACGCCGCCGAGGAAGACCACGAAGAGGACAACACCGACGAGGACAACGCCGGCGAGGAAGCATTCGACGACGAAGAACCGGATGAGGCAGAAGAAGACGAGGAAGACGAGGAAGACGAGGAAGACGAGCAGGACCGGGATCGGAGCGAGCCGGACGAGGAGGAAGAACCGGAGCCGCCTCGCCGCCGAACGGCCGCCCGCAAGAGCTCGGTCACTCGCCGGCCACGTGTGAGCGGAGGAGCAAGAAGATGACGATCGAACCCGCGGGAGGCGGGGGCGGAGGCGGAGCCGGCACGATGGCCCGGCCGAATTCGTCCAGCCTGGCCGATGTAATCGACACCATTCTCGACAAAGGCCTGGTCATCGACGCGTTCGCCCGGGTGTCGCTGGTGGGCATCGAATTGGTGACCATCGACGCGCGCGTCGTGGTCGCCAGTGTCGACACATATCTGCGGTTCGCCGAAGCGGTGAACCGGCTGGAGATTTCGACCAGTGAGCCGAAGGGCATCACCGACATCGTCGGCGACGTCACCGAGGGCGCGGCCAAGCACAAGACCAAGGGCGCACTCGATGCGGCCGGACAGAAGGTCGCGGACTTCCTCGGCGATGTGCAGGAGAAGCGGCAGACGGTGCACCGGCCCTCCAAGCGGGAGGAGCGGTGATGGCTGCCGATGCAACCGCCGTATACGTCTACGGCATCGTGCCCGCCGACGTCGAGCCGCAGCCACACGCCACCGGAGTCGGCGATCCACCGGGTGAGGTAACGGTGGTGCGGCACGGCGACATCGCCGCGCTGGTCAGTCCGCTCTCCTCCGATCGGCCCCTGGGCACACCCCAGGACCTCACCGCCCACGAGAAACTTCTCGACGGGTCCGCGGCGGTGGCCCCCGTGCTGCCGCTGCGGTTCGGCGCGGTCATGACCGACACCGATGCGGTGGAAAATGAGCTGCTCGAGGCGAACGAAGACGAATTCCACGCGGCCCTGGTGGAACTCGAGGGGCGCGTGCAGTTCGTTATCAGAGGACGTTACGTCGAGAATGCGATCTTGCGCGAACTGCTCGACGAGAATGCCGACGCCGCCCGCCTCCGGGACGAGATCCGTGGGAAATCGGAGGATGCGACCCGCAACGAGCGAATCATGCTGGGCGAGATGATCAATCAGGCCATCGAGACGAAGCGAGCCGAGGACACCCGCAAAGTGGCTTCCGAACTCGAGAAACTCGAGGCGATGGTCAACCTGCGCGACCCCACCCACGAAGAGGATGCCGTGCACCTCGCGGCACTGATCGAAACGGCCCGCCAGGACGAGTTGGAGGAGTTGTTGCGCCGGCTCATGTCGGACTGGGACGGCCGGGTGGAGTTGAGTCTGCTCGGGCCGATGGCGGCTTACGACTTCGTGACCAAGCGAGCACCGGAGGGGTGAGGCATGGGTCTGTTCTCTTCGATACTCCTGCTCCCCGCCGCGCCGGTTCGTGGCGTGATCTGGCTGAGTGAATTGATCCAGGAGCAGGTCGAACAGCAAATGCACGATCCCGTGAGGTTGCGGCGCGAGCTCGAGGACATCGACCGTGCCGCAGCCGCCGGCGAGCTGTCCGCGGAGGAGGCCGCGCAAGCGCAACAAGAGATCCTGAATCGGATGACCGGTCCGAGGTAGGTCCGACCGACCGGAAGAAGTGACTCCCGTGGCCCGCGAAACCATCTCCGACGATGCCCAGGCATCGGACGAACAACCGCCACTCACCGCGGCGCAGGCCGCTGGGGTGGCGGTCGAATGCCTCGCGGAATTGACGTCGCACCCCCTCCAGGGCGTCACGAGCGTGGAGCCGACCGACGACGGGTGGCTGGTGGAGATCGAGGTGCTCGAGGATCGCCGGATCCCCTCCTCGGCGGACATCATGGCGCTCTATCAGGTGGAGATCGATTTCGACGAGAACCTGCTGGCCTACCGCAGAACCAAGCGCTACATCCGCGGCAGCACCGACATCGGCTCGAGGGGGCAACGATGACGGTGGTCGGAGGCGAGTCGTACGCGCCGCAGCCCTACGGGGGCGGGGGTGGGGGCGGGCACCACTCCACCAATCTCGCCGACATCCTGGAGCGAGTCCTCGACAAGGGTTTGGTGATCGCGGGCGATATCCAGGTGAATCTCCTCGACATCGAACTGCTCACCATCAAGTTGCGGTTGGTGGTCGCGTCCCTGGAGACGGCCAAGGCGGTGGGCATCGACTGGTGGGAGACCGATCCCTGGCTCAGCAGTAAGGCGCATACGCTGGAAAAGCAGGACAGCGACCTGGAAATCGAGAACCGGGAGTTGCGCGAGCGGATCGCCCAATTGGAGGCGGCGAACGAACGCCGGCAGCCCATCGAGCGCGGGCGCGAGTCGAGGAAAGAGCGATCGTGACGGATCGTTGCCTGGTCTGGCTGTACGCGGTGGCGCCCCGCGGCGACGAGGAGGCGGAAACCGCCGTGCCGGCCGGAGTCGCGGGGGAGCCGGTGCGGACGATCGTATCCGGCGATCTCACCGCGATCGTCGGCTCGGTGCCGATGGACGTGTTCGGCGAGGAGCCGCTGCGGCGGAACTTCGAAGACCTGGACTGGCTGGAGGCGACCGCGCGGGCACACGACGCGGTCGTCTCGGCCGTGGTGCGCCGCGGCCCGGCCGTACCGTTGCGGCTGGCCACCGTCTTTCGCGACGACGAGCGGGTGCGTGAGCTGCTCGACGAACGGCGAGCGGATTTCGCCGCGGCGCTGGAATTGGTGAGCGGGCGCACCGAGTGGGGAGTGCGCGCCTACGGCGACCGTGCCGTCCTCACCGCCGCCGTGGCCGAGGCCAAGGCCGAAGCCGGCACCATGACGCCGGGCGCGGCCTATCTCGCCCGGCGGCGCGCGCAATTGTCCGCGCAGGAGACGGTCGAACGCGACGCGGCCGAGCGGGCGTCGCAGGTGCACGAGCGGTTGCTGCGCCGGGCCGCGGCCGGACGATGTCAGCCACTGACCGATCCGGCGGTGAGCGGCCGCCGGGACTGGATGGTGCTCAACGGCACCTACCTCGTCGACGACGACCGGACCGAGGACTTCACGGCGACCGTGAACGCGCTCGGCGCCGAATTTCCCGGTATCCGGCTCGAACTCACCGGCCCGTGGCCACCGTATTCGTTCGCCGGCGTACAACGTGAGCCGACATGACGCGGGCCGATATGACGCGGGCCGGCACCACACCGCCCGATCGCGGCGTCGACGCCGAGCGGCGTATCGCGCTGGTGGACCTCTTGGACCGGGTGCTGGCCGGCGGTGTGATAATCACCGGCGACATCAAACTGGCCATCGCCGATGTGGATCTGGTGCAGATCTCGCTACGCGCCCTCATCTCCTCGATCAGCACCCTGTTCCCGCCGGCCCTGTCCACGTCGTCCGACAAGCACGGCGATGACTGAATTCGGCGGTATCCCACCGCGTATCGACACCGACCCGGAATCCGTCGAACGCGGACTGGTCACCCTCGTGCTCACCCTGGTGGAGTTGCTGCGTCAGCTCATGGAGCGCCAGGCGCTGCGCCGCGTGGACGCCGGCGACCTCACCGACACCCAGGTCGAACGCATCGGCACCACGCTGATGCTGCTCGAACAACGCATGGCGGAACTGCGCGAACACTTCGGCCTCACCCCGGAAGACCTCAACATCGACCTCGGTCCGCTGGGGCCATTACTGCCCCCGCCGGAGTGACCGGGTCGCCCTCCGCCACTTGCTGCCGCGTCGAGCATGCGCGATAATTGCGATCGATGATCTGTAAAGTGTTGGAGGGCAATTGGTCTGATATAGCACAATCTCGTTCACTGTTTCTTGTGTGATGCAGCCTGTGGGGGACTTCGCATTGGATACAGTGCCGGAGAGTGAAAACGCGAGCGTAACGCTCGGCAGCGTAATCGCTGCGCTCTGCTGCTCGAGTCGGCAGAGTCCGGGTCGGGGCTGAGGCCCGGGTCGACATATCTGCCTGCGAATTGATTGGTGCGTATTCGCGTCTCTCGTGCACTTCTTCAGGAGTTCTACATGTTTGATATCGCCCTGCTCGGGTCGGGTTGCTTCGTCTGCTATCTGGCGCTGTGTACCGTCGTGGTGCTCCGCACCGGCGACACTTCTGGTTTGCGTGATGTCGCTCTCGCGGTTCAGTGCTTGCGACGGATGCGACAATTGACCTGATGACGCAGGGCGGGGCGATGTATTCGAATCGCTCAATGCTCGCCTCGCCCTACAGCTTTCGATAGCGTTCATGCCTCATGCGGCGTGCACGTACGCGCTCAATACCTCGCGTTCCTCCGCCGCCGCCTGTGAATCCGGGAAGTGTTGTGCCAGAATCTCATCCAGTTGGTTGAGCCGCTTTCGTACCCACGAAAAATGATGTTCGATCGGCTGTTCGAGGACCGGCGCTACCGCGGCCAAGCTGGCGTCGAGGTCGCCCAGCCGGGCGCTGGACATGGCGAGATAAATCGTTGTCAGCATCTCATCACCGGGCGAACGCTGATTTTTCCACGCGCGCAGGGCTTCTTCCGATGCTTTTACCGAACGCTTCAAGGTCTTGGCATCATCGGCCCACATGAGTGAAAACCCGTGATAGTAAATCTGTTTCGCGGGTGTGAAGGTGAACAGACCTGGTATCTCATCGTTGTTGGCTCCGTGATCGCGCGCCCGGTCGGCTTGTACGAGCAATTCTGCGGCCCCCTCTGAATTGCCGAGGTTGGCTACCGATGCTGCCAAGCTGCACAACAGCCGTGGCTCACTGGTGCCGGTCGATGCGCTGACGTAGCGCAAACCGTCCTCCGCAGCGTCGCGGGCCAACTCGAAATCACGCGTGAAGCGGTGTGCGAGCGCCTGGGTTCCCCGCGCCCACGCACGGAGTTGGTCGTGGTTGGCTCGCTCACCGAGCTGGAAGGCCGCTTCGGCGTGCAACTTCGCATGGGAGTGCTGCCCGAGGTCGAGGGTGAGATATGCCAGCACACCGCACACGCGCCCGAGCGCTACGTAGAGGTCGCGAATCGTGTTCGGGTTGTACGCGCCCACTCGCAGCCGCCGCGTCAACTCTGCCCGGAGTGCAAGGGCACGATCGAGGGTGCGGTCATAGGACTCCAAGCGCGCCTGTGTAGCGATGTCCACGATGCGCTGGCCGATGTCATCGAGTGAGACTCCGTCCGGCGCCGCCAGCAGCGCCTCCGACCCGCGCCGAGCATCCTCGAGCATCCGCATGGTGTCGGCCGCTCGGGATCGTTCGATCTGGTCCGCGTCCCAAGCCGTGACCACCTCGCCGTCTGCATCGAGCGCCAGGTCTGCCTGTTCCGCCCACGCTCGATTGCCGGGCCAGCGCCGGCCTGCCTCGATGGAAGCGATCCACGAATGATCGCAGAACAGCGCCGCGGCCAGCTCGCGTTGGGTATGTCTCCGCAGAAGGCGGTAGCGGCGCACCATCTGTCCGACTCGGTTCGCGTTCATATGTGGCAATCGTGCACTGGTCATCTCATCCCCGCTGGTGACAGATCACGGATGCGCGCTTTGTCACCACGGTATCGCTACCGCGAGCTGCTTGCGACTGGTGATCTGAGCTGGACGGTTTCAAGGACCAGGGGAGTAGGGGAGTCAGCAATGTACGGGGTGATGAATCACGATCGCGTGCCGGTGATGACGATCGGCTACGCGCACATCATCATGCAGGTGCATATCGACTGTGCGCTGTGTGTCTGCCCGGTCAAGCAGCAGGCGAAGCAGCGTCTCATCGAAGCGAAGCATCTTGTCCCGGATAGCACACGGCAATGACGGCTGAGGGGTGGGGACTCGTTGCGGCAGTCGGTATTCCGATCGCCGTAATTGTGCTCGCGGTGGTCTGGCCCGAGCGGGTCGCCAAAGACATAGCGCGGGACAACTCGGTGCAGGGAATTCTGAATCGCGTTGAGCGAGAGAAGGAACAGGGTGCGCGGCAGGCGAATTATCTGGGTCGAGCCTACGGCGGACTTGGATTGGATGTTACGGATCGCTTGCCCCGATTGCGGCCAGGGGACGCCGGTGGTGCGAGGTACGGTTGCGAAATTCCTCATAGCGGACCATCTCGGGCGCGACGACGAGACGTGTACGGCAGCTGAAGCTGAAATTCACAGGCGCCTAACCAGACTGAAGTCATGGGAGGAGACCCGGTGGCGGTCGAATTGAGCACAACCAATCTCGGTCGGCAGTGCGCGGACTGGGCATTGACGGACGGGCAAGTCACTGTCTTCGGTTTCGTCGACAGCGACCGCGACCGTCTCTACATGGCCCGGTTCGACCGAGTGAACGCCCTGTGGCGTGAGCCGCGTGGCGTCGCATTCCCGGAGGGGCTGTCGTTGGCTCGGGTTCATTCGATCCTGCCCGAGTTCACCCGCAAGAGCGACCCAGACCTCGGCTTCCCGCATCACTGACGCCAGATGCCGGAGAGCGGAAACCCGTCGTTTCGTGGGTGCCTACGCCTCAGGCCGTCGGTGCCGTGTGTTCGCAATTCGATTGCACGGCAGTGCGCAGTCGTGTGATGATCGGGATCACTCGTACGGTGCGACGAAGGGGAGGCAGCTTGTGGAACGTGCCACGGTCTACCGCTGGAACGTTCGTAACGGCACCGGAGTGCTGACTCGACCGGACGGCTCACTCGCGTGGTTCCACTTGTCAACTGTGGACCAAGAAGATGTTCTTGCACTGCGGGAGGGCGATGAGGTCGATGTCGAGATCGAGAATATTCCTCAGGGGGACTACGAATGTCGAGCTGTATCCGTGCGACGGCATATAGAATAAGCGCCACACTGGCGGCGCTATTTGCTTGCGCCGCAGCGTTTCTCGTATCAGCGCCGCAGGTTGTGGCAAATCCCGGAGCTGTGCCGGGCGTCTATCACTATCATCCGAATGACACTCGCTATCGCTATGACGGACAGCACGGGAGTTTCACGGGTGACGCAATTTACGCCGCCCAGGACCCTGCGGGTGGTAATCGTTTGATTTGGTCGCTGCGCCTGTCACCTTCTGTGCAGGAAATCGTGCAAGGGCCGATGTCGTGCGGTGCCTCCGTACTCGGCAAAGCCGGCTACCACGATTTTCACCCGTCGATCCCAGCGGATTATTGGTGGCATTCAGCAGTCACCGATATCCAACTGGACCGTACGTACAAACTGGAGGCCAAATGCGACTTCACCGCCACCAATGGCCACACCACCGCTCCCGGCAATGTGCGATTCATTGTCGAGTTCACCTTACATTCGAGCTGATGGAGTGATGTCGGCGGAACGTGAAAACTGATCACTGCGCGGCAACTCAAAATGGACCATCTGGTCGGTGACCCTGGCTTTATCCGAGCCAGGGAGGACCGAAGGGATGCTTGCTGTGGAGGATTGGGCTGAGATTCGTCGTTTGCGCCGGTCAGAGGGTATGCCGATCCAGGCGATCGCCCGGGTGCTGGGCGTGTCCCGCAATACCGTGAAGCGGGCCCTGGCCTCGGACGGGCCGCCGAAGTACCAGCGTCCGCTGAGGGGCTCGGTGGTGGACGCGGTCGAGCCGCAGATCCGCGAGTTGCTGAAGGCGTATCCGACGATGCCCTCGACGGTGATCGCCGAGCGGATCGGCTGGACCCGCTCGGTGCGGGTGCTCTCGGGCCGGGTGGCGGAGTTGCGGCCGGCGTATCTGCCGCCGGATCCCGCGTCGCGAACGACGTATGTTGCCGGGGAGATCGCGCAGTGCGATTTCTGGTTCCCGCCGATCGAATTGCCAGTCGGATTCGGGCAGGTCCGTGGCCCGAAACAGCTGCCGGTTCTGACGATGGTTCTGGGCTATTCGCGGTGGCTGATGGCGGTGCTGCTCCCGACTCGGCATGCGGAGGACTTGTTCGCCGGATGGTGGACGCATATTCACCGATTGGGTTCGGTGCCAAGGGTTTTGGTTTGGGACGGTGAAGGCGCGATCGGCCGCTGGCGGGCTGGACGGAGCGAGTTGACTGCCGAATGTCAAGCATTCCGAGGAACGCTCGGCACGAAAGTGCTGGTCTGCAGGCCTGCTGATCCGGAAGCCAAAGGCATGATCGAACGAGCCCATGACTATCTGGAGCGGTCGTTTCTTCCTGGTCGATCATTCAGCGGCCCAGCCGATTTCAACACCCAGCTCGAGAATTGGCTGGCGTTGGTGAACGCCCGGCCGCGGCGGGTGTTGGGTTGCGCGCCGACCGACCGGATCACCGCGGACCGCCAGGCGATGCTGGCGTTGCCGCCGGTCGCGCCGGAGACCGGGTGGCGCCGCTCGGCGCGGCTCCCGCGTGATCACTACATTCGCTTGGACTCCAACGATTATTCGGTGCACCCGTCCGTAATCGGGCGCCGGATCGAGATCCTCGCGGACCTGGAGCGGGTCCGGGTGTTCTCCGGCGGTCGGGTCGTGGCCGATCACGAACGGATCTGGGCGTGGCATCAAACCCTGTCCGATCCCGAACATGTCGAAGCGGCAAAAGTGTTGCGGCGCGGCCGGATCGGTGTCCTGCGCCCGGCTCCCGAACCCGAGGTCGAACAGCGGTGTCTCACCGACTACGACACCGCGCTCGGGGTCGACCTCGAGGCAGAGGGCGGGGTGGCCTGATGCCCGGCCGAACCAGAACCACCGCAAAAACGGCCACCACCACAAGGGATTTCACTGCGGAACTCACGTTTCTGACCCGCGCGTTGAAAGCGCCCTCGCTGCGCGAGGCCGCGCAGCGGCTGCCCGAACGCGCCCGCGCCGAGAACTGGACCCACGAGGAATTCCTCCTCGCCTGCCTGCAACGGGAGGTGTCGGCCAGGGAGTCGCATGGCGGCGAGGGCCGCATCCGCTCGGCCCGCTTCCCTCACCGGAAATCCCTGGAAGAGTTCGACTTCGGGCATGCACGCGGTCTCAAACGCGACGTGATCGCTCACCTGGGCACCCTGGATTTCGTCACCGCGAAGGAGAACGTCGTGTTCCTGGGCCCACCCGGAACAGGCAAAACCCACCTGGCTATCGGCTTGGCGATCCGGGCGTGTCAGGCCGGGCATCGGGTCGCGTTCGCCACCGCGTCGGAATGGGTCTCACGTCTCGCTGAAGCTCATCACGCGGGCCGGTTGCAGGCCGAGCTGATCAAGCTCGGCCGCTATCCACTGCTCGTAATCGACGAGGTCGGCTACATCCCGTTCGAGAACGAAGCCGCGAACCTGTTCTTCCAGCTCGTCTCGGCCCGCTACGAACGCGCCAGCCTTATCGTGACCAGCAACAAAGTCTTCGGCCGCTGGGGCGAGGTCTTCGGCGACGACGTCGTCGCCGCCGCGATGATCGACCGCCTCGTCCACCACGCCGAAGTCATCGCCCTCAAGGGCGACAGCTACCGGCTCAAGAACCGCGACCTCGGCCGCGTCCCCGCTGCCGGCACAACTGAAGAATGAAACCATCAACCCACCGGCCAGATGGTCAATATTGAGGTTCCGTCAGATGGTCCGGATTGGCGTTCCGTTGACAAGTGATCATTCCGTCGCGCACGACCGTGCGTTGCTCCTGGCGAGCCCATCGCCCGGATCCCGGGGCGGAAGGGCCGTAGGGTGAACGTATGAACCGGTTAGGTAGCGCCACTTCTCCCTACCTTCGCCAGCACGCGGACAACCCTGTCGACTGGTGGGAGTGGGGGGAGGAGGCGCTGGCGGAGGCGCGCTCGCGGGATGTGCCGATCCTGCTGTCGGTCGGTTACGCCTCCTGTCACTGGTGTCACGTGATGGCGCACGAATCGTTCTCCGATCCGGCCACCGCCGAACTGATGAACGCGAATTTCGTCTGTGTGAAGGTCGATCGCGAGGAACGGCCCGATATCGACGCGGTGTACATGTCCGCGACCGTGGCGATGACCGGGCAGGGCGGGTGGCCGATGACGTGTTTCCTCACGCCGGCCGGGGAGCCGTTCTACTGCGGCACCTACTATCCGAAATCGCCGCGCGGCGGTATGCCGTCGTTCACCCAGCTGCTGACGGCGGTCGCCGATACCTGGACCAATCGCCGTGCCGAGGTCGACCAGGCCGCCGGTCAGGTGGCGCAGGCGCTGCGGGACCAGGGCGCCGGACTGCCCGCGAGCGAGTTGACCGTCACGCCCGAGTTGCTCGCGCACGCGGTCGCCACGGTGCTGCGCGATGTCGACGAACGCTACGCCGGATTCGGCGGGGCGCCGAAGTTCCCGCCCTCGGCGCTGCTGGAGGGCCTGCTGCGCCATTACGAGCGCACCGGGGAAGACGCTGCGCGACAAGCGGTTTCGGCGACCTGCGCGGCCATGGCGCGCGGGGGAATCTACGATCAGCTGCGCGGTGGCTTCGCTCGCTACTCGGTCGATGCCGCCTGGGTGGTTCCGCATTTCGAGAAGATGCTCTACGACAATGCGCAACTGCTGCGTGCCTACGCGCATCTGGCACGGCTGGAGGCGAGCGGTGAACCGGGTACGGGCGACCCGCTGCCGCAGCGGATCACCGAGGAAACCGCGGCCTTCCTGCTCACCGATCTGCTGACCGCCGAGGGCGGGTTCGCCTCGGCCTTCGACGCCGACACCCATGTGGAACCCGGTGCGCCCGGAATCGAGGGCGCCACCTACGTGTGGACGCCGCAGCAGCTCACGGAAGCCCTCGGTCCCGAGGACGGCCCCTGGGCCGCAACGATTTTCGGCGTGACGCCCGAGGGCACGTTCGAACACGGCACCTCCGTGCTCACCCGGTACACCGATCCCGGCGCCGGACCGGGCGAGGATCCCGCCGACGCCCGCCGCTTCGACGACATCCGGCAGCGGCTGCGCGAGGTGCGGGACCGGCGGCCGCAACCCGAGCGCGACGACAAGGTGGTCACCGCCTGGAACGGCATCGCGATCACCGCCCTCGCCGAGGCCGGTGCCGCCCACGACCGGCCGGAATGGGTCGACGCCGCGGCGCGGTGCGCGCGGTACCTGCTGGACCGGCACCTCGTCGACGGCCGTTTGATGCGCGCCTCACTGGGCGGCGCGACCGGTAACGCGCCCGCCGTCCTCGAGGACTACGCGTGGCTGGCGACCGGACTGCTGACCCTGCACCAGGCCACCGGCGAACTGTCCTGGCTCGACCGGGCGCAGCAGCTGATCGACGCCGTCACAACCCTTTTCGAGGACCCGGCACAACCCGGCAGTTGGTTCGACACGGCTGTCGATGCCGAGGAACTCGTCGCCCGCCCGCGCGATCCGCTCGACGGGGCGACCCCGGCCGGGGCCTCCACCTTCGCCGAAACCCTGCTCACCGCCTCCGCCCTGAGTGCCCCGGACCGCGCGGCCCGTTACCGCACGCTGGCCGATGCCACCCTCGACGCAGGTGCCATCGTC
Source organism: Nocardia sp. 852002-20019_SCH5090214 (assembly GCF_001665865.1). Lineage (NCBI taxonomy): Bacteria > Bacillati > Actinomycetota > Actinomycetes > Mycobacteriales > Nocardiaceae > Nocardia > Nocardia sp. 852002-20019_SCH5090214. The sequence continues at coordinate 25,590 of NZ_LZMK01000021.1, forward strand.
CTGGCCCGTGCGCCGCGGTCCGGCGGCCAGTGGCTCAGCGTCGCCGAGGCGGCACTGGCCGGGCCGATCCAGATCGCGATCTCGCAATCGGCCGACGCCGACGCTAGCGCCGAACTGCTCGGCACTGCACGGCGTTTCGCCCCTGGCGGTGCGGTCATCGTTGCCGGACAGGCAGATTCGGCGCCGCTGCTCACCGAGCGCCCCGCACTGGGAGGCGCCCCGGCGGCCTACATCTGCCGTGGCACCGTTTGCGATCTCCCGGTCTCGGATCCGCAGCGGGTGCGCACAGCACTGGTGGGAGAGTGAAGCGCCGCTGATCCGGTAGCGGCATCCATTCGATGCCGCCCAGCTGTATTCGGGTCTCAGACGGCTTACACGGTACCGAAGCCGAGCGTGCGGGGTGGGCGACGGCGTGAATCGGAGGTAGCGAGAGGTTCACGTGGTGACGATGGGTGCGCGGCATCCGGCCCGGCGCAGCCGCCCTCACTCCTCGACCGGAGCGTTCGCGCCCAGTCCCACCGGTTTGCGATCGGTCCAGCACGCCGTCGGCTCCCGGCGGCCGCGCAGCTGGATCTTGTCGTAGAGCACCCACCGGGAACGTTCGGATTCGGTCGCCGCGTCGATCACGGCCTGGCTGGCCAGGATCCGGCGGGGGACCTCCTTGGCCTCGGTGGTGAGCCGGGAGGCCTCATTGACGGCGTCGCCGATCACGGTGAATTCCAGCCGGGTGTCGGTGCCCACGTCGCCGGCGAAGACGCTGCCGCGCGCCAGGCCGATGCCGATATCGAATTCGCCGCCGAGGGCCACCTCGTCGCGGATGCGCCGCGCGGCGCGCAGGGCGGGAGTCGCGTTGTCGCCCAGAGCGATCGGGGCGCCGAAGATGCACAGCGCCGCATCGCCCTCGAATTTGTTGACCAGCCCGCCGTTGTCCTCGGTGGCCGAGACGACCACGGCCAGTAGGCGATTGAGCTGATCGACGAATTCGCGCGGCGCGAGTTCGGTCGACATCTCGACCGATCCGGTCACGTCCACGAACAGCGCGGTCACCACCCGCACATCGCCGGTCAGGTCGACGCCGCCGGCCAGTGCGCGTTCGGCCACCTCGTTGCCGACGTGGCGGCCGAAGACGTCGCGCATGCGTTCGCGTTCGGACAGATTCTCGGCCAGCTCGTTCACCGACAGTTCCAGGCGCCCGATCTCACTGGCGCTGGTGATCGGCACCCGCGCGGACAGTTCCCCGCGCGCGATCCGGTCCAGCGCCCGCCGCAGCGTCCCCAGCGGCGCCGCCACCGACCGGGCCAGCGTGGCGGTGGTCAGCGCCCCGACCAGCAGGCCGACCAGCGACATGTACAGCGCGGTCCGCACCCGATCGGTGGCGTCGGCCACCGGATCGCCGAGGACGGTGATCAACATCAGCAGCGGCATCGCCCCGGCCACCGCCCAGGAGATGACCAGCCGGTTGAGCACCGTGGCACTCCAGTGCGAGGTACCGCCGAGCACCCGCGCGATGACCGGGATCGTCGGCCGGATGAGCCGGTCCACCACCAGGAAGGTGAAGCCCGCCGACTCCAGCCCGCCCAGGAAGAACATCGCCCCGATCGCCCACAGGGCCCGGGTGGGCACCACCTGGGCGAACAAGGCCGTGGCGATGGCGACACCCGGTATCCAGATGGCCAGCGCCCGCACTGTGATGGCGATGGGTAGTCGGAGTAGTCGCTCGGCCTCGGGACGGGTGGGCCGGCGGGTCTGATCGATCCAGCTGAAGTAGTACACCCGGTCGCGCACCGCCAGCACGATGCCGGCCAGTGCGCCGATCACCGGATAGATCGCGGTCTGGGCCACGGCACTGAGCCAGTCCTCGCCGAGGTTGCCGAGAAATCCGCTCAACCACAATTCGACGACGATCACCGCGAGGCCGCCCAGATTGCAGACCATCACCACCGTCGAAAGGCCCCAGCGCGCACGCAGGGCCCAGAGCACGAGTCGACTGGTCATAGCCCCTGGCAGTGGTCTGGTTCGGTATTACCGGTTTCGGACGTTTGGCACGAACGAGCATAGAACCCGCCCGTACGGCCGCGGCAGGTTACCGGTGATCTTGCCCTACGAGAATACGACCAACCAGATCGCGACGTAATGACACAGGGCAGCGAGAACCGTTGCCGCGTGGAAGAATTCGTGGTGACCGAAGACCTCCGGCCACGGATTCGGCCATTTCGCGGCGTACAGGATCGCGCCGACGCTGTATGCGATGCCGCCGATCAGCAACAGCACCATCGGTGTGACGCCCACATTGTGGGTGAGCGTCGCGGCGACCGGCACGATGGCCCAGCCCAGCAGCAGGTACAGCGGCACCCCGACCCAGCGCGGCGCGGTCGGCCACAGCACCTTCAATGCCACCCCGGCGACGGCACCCGCCCAGACCACGCTCAGCAGGGTGATCCCGGTGCGGCCGGGCAGCCCCAGCAGGGCGAACGGTGTGTAACTTCCCGCGATGAACAGGAAGATCATCGAATGGTCGGCGCGCTTCATCCGGATCCGGGTGCGTGCGGACTGCCACGTCACCCGGTGGTAGACCGCGCTGATGCCGAAGATGCCGCAGACGGTCACGCCGTAGACCAGCGTCGACCAGCCCGCGGTGGCGGAAACAGTGGCCGAGAACGCGACGAGCACCGCCACGGCGATGGCCGCGACGCCGACCGCGTAGGTGTGGATCCAGCCGCGCATCCGCGGTTTGACGGCCAGGGTGCGCAGCCCCTTCTCGGCCAGATGCTCGAGTGTGGACACCTCCCCGCGGACCGGATTTGCCGAGCTCACCGATTCGGACACTAGTTCCCTCCTGAGTAACCTACGGTTGCGTAGGTTAGTTCTTCAGCCACTGTACCGGCAGTAGGCTCCGCGTGCCGGACGCCGCCGCGATAGGGTCGATCGGAACCGGGGAACTGATTCGTGGTGTCCGCTGCCATTCCTGCGCAGCAGAAATTGGCGGAGAACTCGGGCGGCACGCGAGAGGTGGATAAGGTTGGCAGCCGTGAAGCTTGCTAGTCGGGTGCTCAGCGGTAAGGTGCGCAACCTGCCCTATCGCATCTACGAAGCGCAGCTGTCGAAACAGCTGGCAGGCAAACAGCATCCGCGTCACGTCGCGGTCGTTTGTGACGGAAATCGCCGCTGGGCGCGGGAGAACGGCTTCACCGACGTCACCCACGGCCACCGGGTCGGTGCGCTGAAGATCGCCGAACTGGTCGGCTGGTGCGAGGCCGAGGGCATCGAGATGGTGACGGTGTATCTGCTCTCGACCGAGAATCTCAGCCGCTCCGCCGACGAACTGGAAACCCTGTTCGAGGTGATCACCGATGTGGTCGAGGAGCTGTCCGCGCCGGAGAACAACTGGGGTGTGCGCATCGTCGGGTCGCTGAAGGGCCTGCCCGAGGATGTCGCCCGCCGCATGCAGAAGGCGGCCGACGAAACGCACGGTCGTGGCGGTGTGCACGTGAACGTGGCCATCGGCTACGGCGGCCGGCAGGAGATCGCCGACGCGGTGCGCTCGCTGGTGCGGCAGGAGATCGCGGCCGGGGAGACCGGTGAGGATCTGGTGCAGTCGATCACGGTCAACGCGATCGGCCAGCATCTCTACACCTCCGGTCAGCCCGATCCGGACCTGGTCATCCGCACCTCGGGAGAGCAGCGGCTCTCGGGCTTCCTGCTGTGGCAGAGCGCCTACTCCGAGATCTGGTTCACCGAGGCCTACTGGCCGGAGTTCCGCCGCGTCGACTTCCTGCGCGCGCTGCGCGACTACGCCGCGCGGCATCGCCGTTACGGAGTGTGAGCGGGCGGGCCGCAGATAACGGCCCGGCGCAGGATGTGTTGCATTGCATGATCATCCCCCGATCCGGTCGTGTGCTCGCGTACCGTCGCGAACATGAGCGAGATGCGGGGCGGGCCGGGTGGTGCGACGGAGGTGGCCGGAGCGCCGGTGCCCTACGTCACCTATGCCGAATTCGGCCGGCGATTCGTGGCCTACGCGGCGTCCGAACAGCGCATATCCGCTGTTTTCGCCCAATTGGCAGGTAGCGCATTCGATTTCGGCCCGATCGGGGTCGGCCCGGCGCATCTGGCGAAGGCCTCGGCGCAGGTGCGACTCGGTGATCCGGTGCTGGAGCGCTCGGTCGGCGAGGTCGTCGGCTTCGAGCTCGCCATCCCGCTCGATATCGATCTGCTGCTGGATCTGGCCGTCGATCGCCACCGCTTCGAGGTCAGGGGTTTCGTCCACGTCCACCTGACGGTGCGCACCGCGGCGCCGCTGCGGATCCTCATCGATATCGCCGAACCGCGTCCGGGCGATGTGCGGATCAATGTGGCCACCACGACCCGGCGCGGCCAACTGCTGCGGCTGCTGGCCAGCGTCGATCACGAGATCCGCCGGTTCGTCGCCCGCTATGTGGCCAACGAGATTCGCCAACCGCATATCGCGGCCGTCCGCGATATCGATGTCGCCGCACGGCTGGACGCGGCCTGGCCGGCCTGATTCGCCAACTCGTCGAAAGGAACCGAATCAGAGCTTGCGCAGCCGGATCCGGTTGATGCTGTGGTCGGAATCCTTGCGCAGCACCAGGGTTGCGCGTGGCCGCGTCGGGAGGATGTTCTCCACCAGATTGGGCCGGTTGGTGGCGTTCCAGATCTCCTGGGCGGCGATGGTCGCCTCGGAATCACTGAACTTCGCGTAGTGGTGAAAATGCGACTGCGGGTCCGCGAACGCCGTTTTTCGAAGGGAGAGAAAGCGATCGACATACCACCGCTCGATATTCTCGATGCGTGCGTCGACGTAGATCGAGAAGTCGAACAGGTCCGAAACCATCAGCCGCGGCCCGGTCTGCAGGACGTTGAGCCCTTCCATGATGAGGATGTCGGGCTGGCGCACGCAGTGGAACTGGTCCGGCAGAATGTCGTAGGCGATATGCGAATACATCGGTGCGCACACCTCGGACGCACCGGATTTGACCTCGGTGACGAAGCGCAGCAGCTTGCGCCGGTTGTAGCTTTCCGGAAAACCCTTGCGGTGCATGATGCCGCGCCGGGTGAGCTCCGCGGTGGGATAGAGGAATCCGTCGGTGGTGACCAGATCGACGCGCGGATGGTGATCCCAGCGCGCCAGCAGCGCCTGCAATACGCGGGCAGTGGTCGATTTACCGACCGCCACACTGCCGGCGATGCCGATGACGAACGGCACCTGATGATCCGGATGCGTTTCCCCGAGGAAGGTCGCGGTGGCGGCGAACAGCCGCTGCCGGGCGGCGACCTGGAGATGGATCAATCGGGCCAGCGGCAGATAGACCTCGGCGACTTCTTCGAGATCGATCTGCTCGCCGAGACCGCGCAGGCCGATCAGTTCTTCCTCGGTGAGGATCAGCGGAGTCGATTTACGCAGGGTGCGCCATTGTTTGCGATCGAATTCGACATACGGACTCGGCTCGCTCATCCGGGCCACCTACGCACACTCCCGGTCCGGAGTTCCCCCGCTGGGCGGGCGCGCCACCACCCGCAACGACGTCACCGATGAACCTGTGCCGTGCCCGGCGCGGTGAAATGCGCTCGACAGTCCTCGCATAGGCGAATTCTCCTCGGAGTGGGCACCGCGCCGAACGCGGGGTGTTATTACTCGCCGGTAACCCTGGGTGACATTTCTCTCTCGACCGACGGGTTTCGGTCGCCGGCGAGGCCGGGAACGGGGAAGCGGCTATCGTCGGATGTCATGGCTGCGCATCCGCTCGTCACCGAATATCTGCGCCTGGGACTGGCATTCGACCGATTGGAACCCGGCTTCGTCGACGCCTACACCGGCGATCCCGCGCTGCGCCGGGCGGTGGAGTCGGCGCCCGCGCCGCAGCCGCGCGAACTGGCCGACCGGGCGGCGGCCCTGCGCAAGGAACTGCCCGAGGCCGGGCTGAGCGAGCAGCGCGCCGAATTCCTGGAGGCGCATCTGCGCGCGCTGGAATGTTCGGGACGCAAGTTCGCCGGTGACGACATCTCCTTCATCGAGGAGGTGCGGTCCTATTTCGACGTCGATATCGCCCTCGGTGACGTCGAGGACTATCGGGACGCGCACCGGCAGCTCGACGAGGTGCTGGCCGGTGACGGCTCGCTGCTGGATCGGATGACCGCACATCGGCGCGCCGACGAGATTCCGCCGCAGCGCCTCACCGAATGTGTGCAGGCGTTCTCGGGCGCACTGCGCGAGTTGGTGCGCGAACGCTATCCGCTGCCGGATCACGAGCAGGTGGAATACGAGATCGTCGGCGACAAACCGTGGTCGGGATTCAACTACTACCTCGGCAATTTCCGGTCCCGGGTCGCGATCAATTCCGATCTCAAACAACATATGGCGCAGCTGCCGGCGCTGATCGCGCACGAGGCCTATCCCGGTCACCACACCGAACACTGCCGCAAGGAGGCCGGGCTGGTCGCCGCCGGACAGGACGAGCAGACGCTGTTCGTGGTGAACACGCCGCAATGCCTGATGGCCGAGGGGCTGGCGGATCTGGCGCTGAAATCGATCATCGGCCCGGACTGGGGAATCTGGGCGCAGGAGATCTACGCCGACCTCGGCCTGCGATTCGACGGCGAACGCGCACAACGACTGTCGAGCGCCTCGGCGAAACTGCTGGCGGTCCGCCAGGATGCGGCGCTGTTGCTGCACGATCGCGGCCGCAGTGCCGACGAGGTCGCCGAATTCCTGCAGCGTTGGAGTCTGACCACACCCGAGCGCGCGCGGCAGTCCCTGCGTTTTCTGTCCTCGCCGCTGTGGCGGGCCTACATCAGCACCTATGTGGAGGGGTATCGCCTACTGGGCGGATGGCTGGATCGCGCGGTCGACACCGACGATCGGGTGGCGCGCTTCGGCCGGCTGCTCGACGAGCCGCTGACGCCGGCGGCGCTGCGCAGGATGTGAGGACGCGCCGTAGCGAGAATCGGGGAATATTCGGCCCCGGACATTCGGTGGCGATGTCCGTACGCGGAAATAGTTAGCACGGCAAACAATGGTGACCGTGATCGGCATCGCAGTATCCGGTTCGGGGCTATCGAGCAATTCGCCGGAAATCCGATTTCGAGCGCCGACCGGATCCGCGCCCCGACTCGCGAACCCGGCCGAAGGGTGTCGGTGCTACTACGCGCCCCAGCCCGCGCACCCGGCGTTGCCGCCGGAGGAGATGGTGCAGGCGGACTTCAGGATGGCGAAAAGCATGTCCTGAATCGAGTTACCGGTACCCGCGGTGAAAAACAGCATGTGAACCCCTGATGTGATCGAATGAGTCGATGACGCTGTCACAGTCGTCGACAGCGCGGCGAATGTTACGCCTTTTTTACACAGTGGGCAGCCCCGTTTTATGGGGGCGCAACGGGCCGGTGTGCAGTCGCTATTACGCCTCGGCGGGTATCGAGGTCGCCGTGTCCGGCACCGGTGCGGGGCACAACGGAGCGGCCGGGGGCCACCACATAGACTGTGCGCGTGACCCAGACGACCGCCCCCTCTGTCAACACCCAGTCGCTCGCCGATCTCGATCCCGAGCTCGCCGCCGCGATGGCGGGCGAACTCGCCCGTGAGCGCGACACCCTCGAGATGATCGCCTCCGAGAACTTCGTGCCGCGCGCGGTGCTGCAGGCACAGGGCAGCGTGCTGACCAACAAATACGCCGAGGGTTATCCCGGTCGCCGCTACTACGGCGGTTGCGAGCACGTCGACGTGGTGGAAAATCTCGCGCGCGAGCGGGTCAAGGAGTTGTTCGGCGCCGAATTCGCCAACGTGCAGCCGCATTCGGGCGCACAGGCCAACGCCGCGGTGCTGATGTCGCTGATGAATCCGGGCGAGAAACTGCTCGGCCTGGATCTGGCGCACGGGGGTCACCTCACCCACGGCATGCGGCTCAACTTCTCCGGCAAGCTCTACGAGGTGCACGCCTACGGGGTGAGCAAGGAAGACCACCGCGTCGACATGGACGAGCTGCGCAAGCAGGCGCGCGAGGTCCGGCCGAAGGTGATCGTGGCCGGCTGGTCGGCCTACCCGCGTCACCTGGACTTCGCGGCGTTCCGCGAGATCGCCGACGAGGTGGGCGCCTACCTCTGGGTCGATATGGCGCATTTCGCCGGTCTGGTCGCCGCCGGTCTGCACCCCTCGCCGGTGCCGCACGCGGATGTGGTGTCCTCGACCGTGCACAAGACCCTGGGTGGTCCGCGTTCGGGTCTGATCCTGGCCAAGCAGGAGTACGCGAAGAAGCTCAACAGCGCCGTGTTCCCGGGCCAGCAGGGCGGTCCGCTCATGCACGTGATCGCCGCGAAGGCCGCCGCCTTCAAGATCGCCGGCACCGAGGAGTTCAAGCAGCGCCAGGCACGCACCCTGTCGGGCGCCAAGATCCTGGCCGAGCGCCTGACCGCCGCCGATGTCGCCGGTAACGGCGTCACCGTGCTGACCGGCGGCACCGATGTGCACCTGGTGCTGGTGGATCTGCGCAACTCGCAGATGGACGGCCAGCAGGGCGAGGATCTGCTGCACGAGGTGGGAATCACGGTGAACCGCAACGCCGTTCCGTTCGACCCCCGTCCGCCGATGGTCACCTCCGGCCTGCGCATCGGCACCGCCGCGCTGGCCACCCGCGGCTTCGGCGACACCGAATTCGCCGAGGTGTCCGACATCATCGCCACCGCGCTCGCGGGCAAGGCCGATCTCGCCGCCCTGCGCGCGCGAGTGTCCAAGCTGGCCCAGGACTTCCCGCTCTACGACGGCCTGGAGGACTGGAAGCTGCTCGGCTGAGCCGTACCGCAGTGCGATCGACCCCGGTAGCCGGACCCGGCCGCCGGGGTCGATCTGTGAGTGCCCTTGTCCGCCAGGGCATCTCGCTTCGCGGTCGGTCCGGCAGCGCTCAGTCGCGGGTGCTCAGGTATTCGATGTACATGGGCCGCAAGGCCTCGGCGATCTCGCCCTCACCGGAGTGCATGTAGTCGTCGAGCATCGGCAGCACGTACTTGATGTCCGCCTCGCTCTCACCGATGTTCCCGGTGGCGGCCTCCGCCGCCGGAATCTGCTCCAGCAGCCGCCACAGGAACTTGACGTCGCCGTGCCGGACGGCGTGCTTGACCGCTCGGTCGTGCAGTTCCTTCGACGACAGCTTCTCCAGCTCTGCCACATCGCTCATGTAGCGACTCTAGCGGGTTCGGCCGGGTGGCCGGGCAACTCCGTAGCTGACCGATAGCTACCGGTCGGCGTTCACTACCTATTCATCGACACGCCTGTCATCTCGGGAGCCGGAATCGCGAAATCGCAGTACCGTCGAAGTGCGAGCCGCGTCGGTGTGGCTCGTCCGGGAGGTTCTGATCGTGGCTGAGCAACTCAGTACGAGAGGGCCGGTACCCGGCCCTCGGGTCGTTTGACCCCAGGGCGGACCGGCCCAGCGAGAACGTCCGTGCGGGTATGGCACGGACAACAAAGGAGCCCACCGTGACTGATGCACGCTCCGTCATCGCTCCCTCGAAAGCCCGCTCCGACAAGAGCGGAGGCTCCGGAAAGGGAGCCGGCACCTCGCCCCGCAAATCCTTCGTGATCGACACCTCCGTGTTGTTGTCCGACCCCTGGGCCATGACGCGTTTCGGTGAACATCACGTGGTGTTACCGCTGGTGGTCATCAGCGAACTGGAGGCCAAACGGCACCATCACGAACTCGGCTGGTTCGCCCGCGAAGCCCTGCGCAATCTCGATGATCTGCGTTTGGAATTCGGCCGGTTGGACCTGCAGGTCCCGATCGGCACCGAGGGCGGCACGCTGCAGGTGGAGTTGAATCACACCGACCCGGAGGTGCTTCCGGTCGGGTTCCGCACCGACACCAACGATTCCCGCATCCTCGCCTGTGCGCTCAACCTCGCCGCCGAGGGGCAGCGAGTAGTGCTGGTGTCCAAGGACATTCCGCTGCGGGTGAAGGCGGGCGCGGTGGGCCTGCCCGCCGAGGAATACCATGCCCAGGACGTGGTGATCTCCGGCTGGACCGGAATGACCGAGCTCGAGGTCGGCGCCGAGTGCGTCGACCGGCTCTACGCCGATTCGGTCATCGATCTGGACGAGGCCCGGGACCTGCCCTGCCACACCGGGATTCGGCTGCTCGGCGCCAAGGGCAGCGCGCTGGCGCGGGTGACCGCGGACAAGCGGGTGCAGCTGGTCCGCGGCGATCGGGAGGCCTTCGGCCTGCACGGCCGCTCCGCCGAACAGCGCATCGCCCTCGATCTGCTGCTGGACGAGAGTGTGGGCATCGTCTCGCTGGGCGGTAAGGCCGGCACCGGCAAATCGGCCCTGGCGCTCACAGCGGGCCTGGAAGCGGTGCTGGAACGGCGTTCTCAGCGCAAGGTGGTGGTCTTCCGGCCGCTGTACGCGGTCGGCGGTCAGGAGCTGGGCTATCTGCCCGGCAGTGAGAGCGAGAAGATGGGTCCGTGGGCCCAGGCGGTCTTCGACACCCTCGACGGCCTGGCGAGCCCGGAGGTGATGGAGGAGGTGCTGGCCCGCGGCATGCTGGAGGTCTTGCCGCTCACCCACATTCGCGGCCGGTCGCTGCACGATTCGTTCGTGATCGTGGACGAGGCGCAGTCGCTGGAACGCAATGTGCTGCTCACCGTGCTCAGCCGGTTGGGCAGCGGCTCGCGGGTGGTCCTCACCCACGACGTCGCTCAGCGCGACAACCTGCGGGTGGGCCGCCACGACGGTGTCGCGGCGGTGATCGAAAAGCTCAAGGGCCACCCGCTTTTCGCTCACGTCACGCTGACTCGCAGCGAGCGCTCGCCGATCGCCGCGCTGGTCACCGAGATGCTGGAGGAATACGGGCCCAACGCCTGACGGCGGCCGGCCGAGCGAAAACCCCGAGGCGGTAGCGGAACAGGTCCGCTACCGCCTCGGCGGCAAAAGGTGTGTCCCAGCAAACATTCGGAATATGGTTCAGATCACACGGTGGCGGGTATCTTTCCGCAAGAACCCTGCTCGACGTGATTGTCGGTGTGTCGGATAGGTTCGCCGGATCATTGCCGAGCGCTGGCCTGTGGGTCGGTGGTGTCGCATGCGGCACTGTCTGCCTTCACCTTCCGAGAGGATGAACATGCACCACTTCGCTCGACGTTCCGCCGCCGTTGTGATGGCCTTCGCCGGGACGGCGCTGCTGTTCACCGCCGCCTGCAGTAACGACAACAACGACAACAACAGCTCGGGTACCACCACGACCCATGCCGGTGCTGCCGAGACCACCGGCGCGATGGCTACCGGGACCATGGCTACGGGCACCATGACGCCGGGCGAGACGCCGCCGGGCGCTGCCGCGGCCACGGAAACCAAGATCGCGACCCAGAACGGCCAGGAGATCGCGGTCTCCGGCCACATCCTCACCAAGTACACCGACATGGGCGGTGTGCAGAGCCCGCTCGGCGAGCCCACCGGCGCCTCGGTCCAGGGGCCCAACGGTGGTTCCTGTCAGGAGTTCACCGGCGGTGCGATCTGCTGGAGCGAGCAGACCGACGCCCACGTGGTGTGGGGCGATATCCGCACGGCCTGGGAGAGCAACGGCGGCGTGAACGGCAAGCTCGGCTATCCGACCAGCGACGAGAAGGACAACCCGACCGGTAAGGAGAGCGACTTCACCGGCGGCACGATCACCTGGAACTCCGCCGATCGGCAGACCACGGTAACCGCCAAGTAGGCGACCCGCGCGGCGCGGCGGCGAGGCATCGTCACGGTCTCGCGGGCCGCGCCGCTGTGTATCGCACGACGTCCGCGCGTAATTCCCCCGTTCGGCCCGGGCAGCCGGTACCTTGTCGGGGTGCAAACTCAGTTGACCGATCGTGAGCTGCTGGAATCGCTCGCGCACGCGGTGGAAGACAATCTCCGGCGCCACACCGAACTGGCGCAGGTCTGGCAGCCGCACGAATACGTGCCCTTCAGTGACGGACGCAATTTCGGCTTCCTCGGTGGTGTCGACTGGGATCCGGAACAGGCCACCCTGGGCGAGGTTGCCACGGTTGCGCTCACCGTGAGCGTGCTGATCGCCGACAATTTGCCGTCGTACCATCGCGAGCTCGGCAAGTACCTGCGCACCGGGCCGTGGTGGCGCTGGGTCGGCCGGTGGACGGCCGAGGAGAACCGCCACGAGATCCTCATCCGCAACTATCTGATGGTGACGCGGGCGCTGGATCCGGTCGAACTCGAGCGCGCGCGGATGGAGCATATGACCACCGGCTTCCGCCGGCCGCCGCTGCATCTGCTCGATGTGCTGGCGCTGTGCGCCTTCGAGGAGTCCGCCTCGGCCGTGCGGCATCGCAATATCGCCGCGCTGCAGGAGAATCCGATGGTGACGGCGATCGCGGACCGGATCGCGCTCGACGACGAATTGCAGTCGGAGTTCTTCGGCAATCTGGTCGCCGCGGCGCTGGACCTGGTGCCGGATCAGGCCATGCGGGCGATCGCCGATCGGATCGCCGAGTTCCGGGTTCCCGAACTCACCCTGCGCGACGGCCGCAACAGTACCGACGTCCTGGCCGAGGCCGGCATCTACGAACCGAAGCGCGCCGGTGAGCTGGTTTTCGCGCCTCTGCTGGAACGCTGGAACATCTTCTCGCGCACCGACTTCGGTACCACCGGTGAGGCGGCGCGGGCGGAGATCGCCCACCTGCGCGGCTGATGTCGCGACGGTCGTGGTGTGCCGGTGCGCGCACCACGACCTCGAGCACCGGCCGGTGCGGATCCTCGGTCCGCGCCGGGCGCCGCTCGGCTGCGCGTGCTCAGCGCCGGCGGACCAGGTTCCAGATCCCCGCCGCGGTGCCGCGCAGGAAGTTCTCCCAGCTGAAGTGGTCGTGCCACAGGGTGATGCGGCCGTCGACGAGTTCGAACGTGCCGCATACCCAGAACCCGATTTCCAACGGGCCCATGCGCAGGTAGTCGGTGCGCTCGGTCAGCACCGTCTCGCCCTCGACCGCGGGCGCGCCGTCGGTTTCCGCGGCGATGTGGTGCATATCGGCGCGGAAACCGAACGCATCGCGACTGAGCCCGCGCAGCACCGCGCCGACCCGGTGAATGCCCCGGATATCGGGCAGCGACGTGTTCTTCCAGACGATGTCGGGATCCAGCAGATCCAGCGCCTCGTTCACCGCGCTCATTTCCATCGCGGCGAAGAACTCGCGCACCGTGGTCACGGCGTTCTGTTGTAGCTCCGGTAATTCGGCCATAGTCCGACTGTAGGCGTGCGAGGGCGCGGACGGGGGATGATCGGGCTCGTTTCGGCTCGTCGTCGGGTGTTCGGCGCGGTTCAGCCGCGGCGCCGGGCGATCAGGGCGGCCACTCCGTCGAGGATGCGCTCGATGCCGTAGCTCAGGGCCGCGTTGCGATCGTCGGCGGGGGTGTCGGCGAAGGCGGCCACGACCTCGGGATAGCGGTCGGCATGAGCGGCCAGCACCTCGCCGACCTGCCGGGTCATCTCGCTTTCGGCCTGTTCGGGGCCGGTCGCGGCGGTCTGCTGCACCAGGCTGCGGACGTGGCCGTTGAGCAGCACCACCGTGTCGAGGCGTTCGGAGCCCCGTAGACCCGTGCCGGCCAGCGGGGCCAGTGCGGCCTCCATCCAGCCCAGTTCGTTCGGGCCGAGCGGCCGCGCGCCGGCGGTGAGTTCGATGGTCCACGGATGCGCCCGATAGCGCTCGTACATCGTGTAGGACCACTGCCGCAGCGCCTCGCGCCAGGGTTCGGGGTCGGATTCGGCGGCCTCGACCTGCGGCGGCTGTCCCATGCCATAGTCGAGCATCAACGCGGTGAGCTCGGCTTTTCCCGGCACGTAGCGATACAGCGCCATTTTGGCGCAGCCCAGCCGCTCGGCGAGCCGCTGCATCGATACCGCGGCCATCCCGTCGGCATCGGCCAGCGCGATGGCCTCGGTCACGATGCGCTCCAACGACAGCGACGGCTTGGGGCCGCGCCGGGGGCGCTGCGAAGTACCCCACAGCAGTTCGTGGGCAGTCGGTCCGGTCATGACGCCATCCTCTCCGAATCCGGGCTTGACGGGAAACTGCGTCCAACATACGCTAATTAGCGTCCAGCAGACACAGTTACTGACCGAGGGGTCCTCATGCGGAATACGACAGTTCTCATCTCCGGTGCGAGCATCGCCGGCCCGGCGCTGGCCTACTGGCTGCAGCGCTACGGCTTCGCCGTCACCGTCGTCGAGCGGGCGCCCGAATTGCGGCCCGGTGGTCAGGCCGTCGACTTCAAGGGCGCGACCCACCGCACGGTGCTCGAGCGGATGGGCGTCTGGGAGGAGATCCACCGCCGGCAGACCGGCAAGACCGATATGGTCCTCACCGACGCGGAGGGCCGCGAATTGGCCGTCATGTCAGGCGATTTCACCGGTGGCGATGTCGAGATCCTGCGCGGGGACCTGGCCGAGATCTTCTACGAGCGCACCGCGGACCGCTGCGAATACCTGTTCGGCGATTCCGTCACCGCGCTGCGCGAGACCGCTACCGGTGTCGAGGTGGAATTCGAGAGCGCGCCCGCCCGCACCTTCGACCTGGTGGTCGGATGCGACGGTATCCACTCCCGGGTGCGCGCGCTGGCCTTCGGTCCCGAGGCCGACTATGTCAAGCACCTGGGCTACTACTACTGCACCGCCGGTGCGGCCGGCTGGGGCCACGATCCGAACGGGCCGCGGCAGCGCAACCGCTCGCTCGCCTACAGCGAACCCGGACGGCTCGCGGTCCGCGGCGGCAACAAGGCCGCGCACATGTACATGTTCGCCGCCGATCGGCTCAGCTACGACCGGCGCGACGAAGCGGCGCAGCGGCGGGTGCTGGCCGAGGCCTTCGCCGGGGCCGGGGGACCGGTCCCGGCGATGATGGCCGAACTGTCCGGACTCGACTCCTTCTACCTGGACTCGATCGGGCAGGTCCGGATGAAGGGCCGCTACACCACGGGCCGGATCGCGCTGGTCGGCGACTCCGCGTACGGAAATACGCTGGGCGGCTTCGGAACCGGGCTCGCGGTGGTCGGCGCCTATGTGCTGGCCGGTGAGCTGGCGCTGGCCGGCGGCGACCACACCGCGGCCTTCGCGCGGTACGACGAACTGATGAAGCGCTACGCCAAGATCGCGGGCAACAGCAACGCCGGCCGCTTCCTCGCGCCGCGCACCGCCCGCGGGATCCGGATGCGCAACTGGTTCCTCGGCTCGCGCATGTTCGACCTGATGCTGAAGTACACCGACAATGCCGCCAACGACATCGAATTGCGCGACTATCCGGCGCTGGTGGCGGCCTGAAACGCACTTCCGGATCCGACCTCCCGGCGCGTCCCGGCGGCCGGATCCGGAGACCGTGTGATCAGTCCTGTTCCTCGACCTTCGCCATCGACAGCACGTCCAGCCGGCGATCGAGCTCCTCCTCCGACAGCTTCTCGCCGATCAATCCGCGATCGACGACCGTCTCGCGAATCGTCTTGTTCTCGCGCAGTGCCTGTTTGGCGACGGCGGCCGCTTCCTCGTAGCCGATGGCCGAGTTCAGCGGTGTGACGATGGACGGCGAGGACTCCGCGAGCCGGCGCAGCCGTTCGGTATCGGCGGTCAGGCCGGCCACGCACTTGTCGGCGAAGAGGCGAGACACATTGGCCAGCAACCGAATCGACTCCAGCACGTTGCGGGCCATCATCGGAATGTAGACGTTCAGTTCGAATGCGCCGTTGCCGCCGCCCCACGCCACCGCGGCATCGTTGCCGATCACCTGGGCGGCGACCTGCGTAACAGCTTCCGGCAGCACCGGATTCACCTTGCCGGGCATGATCGAGGAGCCCGGCTGCAGATCCGGCAGCTGGATCTCCGCGAGCCCGGTGAGCGGTCCGGACCCCATCCAGCGAATATCGTTGGCGATCTTGGTGAGACTGATGGCGATCGTGCGCAGCGAACCGGAGATCTCGACCAGACCGTCCCGGGCGGCCTGGGCCTCGAAGTGGTTGCGGGCCTCGGACAGTTCGTCCAGCCCGGTCGTCTTGCGCAGTTCCGCAACGACTTTCGCGCCGAAGCCGGCGGGCGCGTTGAGTCCGGTGCCGACGGCGGTGCCGCCGATGGGCAATTCACCGAGCCGCGGCAGCGCGGCGACCAGGCGTTCGGTACCGGCCTCGACCTGGCGGGTGTAGCCGCTGAACTCCTGGCCGAGCGTCACCGGAACGGCGTCCATCAGGTGGGTACGGCCGGATTTCACCACGGTTCGCCATTCGGTGGCCTTGTCCAGCAGTCGCAGCCGCAGATGATCCAGCGCCGGAAGCAGTTCCTTCACCACGGCCTCGGTGGCGGCCAGATGCGTCGCGGTAGGGAAGGTGTCGTTGGACGACTGGGACATGTTCACGTCGTCGTTGGGGTGCACGGTGATGCCGCGGGCGGCGGCCAGGCTCGCTATCACCTCGTTGGCGTTCATGTTCGAGCTGGTGCCGGAGCCGGTCTGGAAGACGTCGATCGGGAACTGGTCGTCGTGGCGGCCCTCGGCGATCTCGTTCGCGGCGGCGATGATCGCCTCGGCCTTCACACCGTCGAGCAGCCCCAGATCCCGGTTCACCGTCGCACACGCGGCCTTCAGCAGGCCGAGGGCGCGGATCTGAGCGCGTTCGAGGCCGCGGCCGCTGATCGGGAAGTTCTCCACCGCCCGCTGCGTCTGCGCCCGCCACAGCGCGTTCACCGGAACGCGGACCTCGCCCATGGTGTCGTGTTCGATGCGGTACTGCGTCTGGTCGTCGGTCATAACTCGACACTAAGCCGGTTGGCGGAGCGAGTGGGCTGCCACGCCTGAGGCTTTTCGCACAGTGCGGCTGGGCCGCCGGCAGGCAACAGCCCGCCGACGGCCCAGCCGCGTTCGGTGTCAGATGTAGATGTAGGCGACACCGTTACTGGTTCCGCCACCCGTCGCGGCCGTGATCTGCACTGTCCCGGCTACCCCCGCCGGGGCGACGGCGGTGATCTGGAAATCGGAGTCGACGGCGAACGAAGTGGCCGGCGTGGCACCGAAATTCACCGCTGTGGTGCCGGTCAGGTTTGTTCCGGCCAGAACGACGACTGTCCCACCGGCGGCCGAACCGGTATTCGGGACCGCCGCGATCAGGGTGGGCACCGCGACATAGGTGAAGGAGACACCATCCACCGTTCCCCCTGGGGTGGTGACAGTGACCAGCACCGTGCCGGCCGACTCGGCGGGAGCTACCGCGGTGATCTGGAGATCGGAGTCAACGGTGAACGATGTCGCCGGCGTGATACCGAAATGCACCGCTGTGGCGCCGGTCAGGCCCGTGCCGGTGAGCACGACGTTCGTTCCGCCGGCAACCGGGCCAACGTTCGGCACCGCCGCGATCAGGGTAGGAACCACGACATAGGCATACGCGACACCGTTGCTGACGCCACCCGCTGTGGTGGCGGTTACCTGCACCGTCCCAGCCGTCCCGGCTGGGACGATTGCCGTGATCTGGGTCGCCGAGTCGACGGCGAAGGTGGCCGGTGTGGCACCGAATGCGACTGCGGTGGTGCCGGCCAGATTCGTTCCGGTCAGGGTGACGACTGTCCCACCGGTCACCGGCCCTGAACCGGGAACTATCCCGGTCAGCGTCGGAGCCGCGACATACGTGAAGGAGACACCGTCACCGGTACCACCCGCGGTGGTGACGGTGACCAGTACGGTCCCGGCCGTCCCGGCGGGTGTCACCGCCGTGATCTGGGTGGACGAGTCGACGGTGAACGCGGCTGCCGGTGTGGCGCCGAAATTCACTGCCGTGGCACCTGCCAGCGCCGTGCCGGTGAGTACGACGGTGGTGCCGCCGGCGATCGGCCCTGAACCGGGAGCGATGGCGGTCAGGGCAGGCACGGCGACGTAGGTGTAGGCGACACCGTTACTCGTGCCACCCACCGTGGTGACGGTGACCTGCACCGTCCCCGCCGTCCCGGCGGGAGCGACCGCCGTGATCTGCGTGGCGGAGTCGACGGTGAACGACGATGCCGGAGTGGCACCGAAATCGACCGCTGTCGCGCCGGTCAGGCCGGTCCCGGTGAGTACGACCGTGTTCCCGCCTGCTACCGCGCCCACGTTCGGCGCCACCGTCGTCAAGGTGGGTACCGCGATGTAGGTGTAGGCGACGCCGTTGCTGGTTCCACCGGCAGTGGTCGCGGTTATCTGCACCGTCCCAGCCGTCCCGGGGGGAGCGACGGCCGTGATCTGGGTGGGGGAGTCGACGGTGAACGAAGTTGCCGGTGTGCCACCGAAACTCACTCCCGTGGCTCCCGTCAGATCGGTGCCGGTCAATGCGACGGTCGTCCCGCCGGTTACCGAGCCGACGTTCGGCACTGCCGTCGTCAGGGTAGGCACGGGAACATAAGTGAAGGCGACGCCGTTGCTGGTTCCGCCCACGGTGGTGACCGTCACCAGTACGGTCCCGGCCGAATGTGCCGGCGCCACGGCCGTGATCTGGGTGGCGGAGTTGACCGTGAACGAGGTTGCCGGTGTGCCACCGAAACTCACCGCTGTCGCGCCCGTCAGATCGGTGCCGGTCAATACGACGGTGGTGCCGCCGGTCACGGATCCGACGTTCGGCGCCACCGTCGTCAGGGTGGGTACCGCGATGTAGGTGTAGGCGACGCCGTTGCTGGTTCCGCCCACTGTGGTGACGGTGATCTGCACTGTCCCCGCTGTTCCGGCGGGGGCGACGGCCGTGATCTGGGTTGCGGAGTCGACCGTGAACGAGGTTGCCGGTGTGGCGCCGAAGTTGACGGCGGTGGCGCCGGTCAAGTTCGTTCCGGTCAGTACGACGGTTGTCCCGCCGGCAACCGGACCGGCGCTCGGCACTATCGCCGTCAGAGTCGGCACCGCGACATAGGTGAAGGCGACACCGTTACTCGTTCCACCCGCCGTGGTCACCGTGACCTGCACGGTCCCGGCCGAATGCGCCGGGGTGACGGCCGTGATCTGGGTGGCGGAGTTGACCGTGAACGAGGTTGCCGGTGTGCCTCCGAAACTCACCGCTGTCGCGCCCGTCAGATTCGTGCCGGTGAGAACCACTGTGGTTCCACCCGTTACCGATCCTGACGCGGGGGAGATGCTGGTCAAGGTGGGCACCGCGGCGTAAGTGTAGGCGACACCGTTGCTGGTGCCCCCCGAGCCGGTGACGGTGACCTGCACGGTCCCGGCGGAATGGGCCGGGGCGACCGCGGTGATCTGGGTGGGGGAGTTCACGGTGAATGTCGTTGCGGTGGTGCCGAATCGGACCGTCAACGGGCCGGTGAATCCGGTTCCGGTGATCGTCACGTTGTTTCCGCCCGCGGTAGGTCCGGACGTGGGGGAGATCGAGGTGATGGTCGGAACGACGACGTAGACGTAGGTGACCGGGTTACTTGTGCCGCCGGGCCCGGTGACCGTCACGGATACGATTCCGGTGCCGGCGGGGGCGACGGCGGTGATCTGGGTGTCGGAATCCACAGTGAACGAGGTTGCCGGTGTGGCGCCGAAATTCACCGCGGTGACTCCGGTCAGCCCGGACCCGGTGAGCGTGACCGTCGTGCCGCCCGCGGTCGACCCCTGGCTGGGGCTGATGCTGTTCAACGCGGGAACGGCGAGGTAGGTATACGGCAATCCGTTACTGGTGCCCGCCGACGTGGTGACGGTGACCTGTACGGTACCGACGGATCCGGAAGGCGCGATCGCGGTGATCTGCGTCGGCGAATCGATCGTGAAAGTCGTTGCGGTAGCGCCGAATCGCACGGTGGTGGGGCCGGTGAACCCGGTACCGGTGATCGTGACGCTGGTTCCTCCGGTCGCAGGTCCGGACGTCGGCGAGAGTGAGGTGATGGTAGGCACGGCATTTGCCTCCTGACTGCTGTGATGGGCAGCGCGGATAGCTGCCCGGGTTGCTCTGTGCTTCCGCTACTTCAATTAACGTCCGTGAAACATGCTGTGGGACGCTCTGCCCGGTTCGTTTTCGTCCGTTATCGCCTTTCCGTCCTGTTCCAAGATCAGCAAGCATCTTGTGCCGCAGCGTGTTTCGGCGTCGGTGCGGCCGTGCTCCGAGAGGACGAACGATCGGGGCGTCCGTGGCAGTTGAGGAAAACGGACGAAAACGGATCGGAGATCCGTTGCTGCCCAACGGTGTTAGGGGGCTTAATGGAAAGTGGGCCACCGATCGAGTAAGGCAACCACCCGGTATGCGGACACGCGGATCATCGCGTTCGCCGTGCCCGGAAAAGGGTCGCGCAGCTCATCGTGGTCGTGATGGGCGGGATCGGTAACGGAATTTCCTGCACCTGCGCTGGCGCAGTACCGGCTTCCAGCCGGTTGCCGCACGCGTCGGCGGCCCCGCGTGAGGTGCGGTTGTCGATCGAGCCGCCGCGGGGGCGGTGGTTGCAGGGGTAAGGGGGTTTCCTTGGCTACCGTTCTGAAGATGCTGCTGGCGCAACAGCATCTCACCAGCCACGCGGATTTCCTGGTGGCGTACGACACCTGCGCCGCGCGCCTCGATCCACCCATTCCGCCCGGCTACGGTCCGGCGAAGACCCAGTACTACCAGTGGCTTTCGGGCAAGATGGTCGGCCTTCCCCGTGACTACCACTGTCGGGTGCTGGCCGAGATGTTCCCCGGCTGGACGGTCGAAAATCTGTTTCGGACGGCGGATGCCACACCCCTCGGCACGGGAGCGCGCGAAACGGGTCCCGTGATCGACGTCGAACTCGAGGCTTTTCTCGGCGCCGAGATGATTTCCGGCGGAATAACTCTCGTCTACCCGTCCCTGGAGCTGCCCCTGCGATCCGTGCCGGCGCACCGGGCGGTCGATACTGCCGACCTGTGCGCAGTCGAGGGACGACTCCGCGCGTTCGCGGCCGATCATCGCTTGAATGTGCTGGCGGCATTGCCGGAGCGGGAGGTTCGCGGACTGCTGTATGTGTTGTCCATGCTTCAGCGCCGGACCGGCCTCTCGGCCGATGTCCGGAGCGACCGGGAGGTTGTCGCGCACGACGACCGGCCCTACATCGCCTTCGGGCTGACCGGAAACGCTTGCACACGGAGGTATCTCGACACCGCCGACCGGCGGCTGTTCACCCTCGACGACAGCGCCGCCGGATCGGAGCAACTGGCGTTGACCGACGGAAGCCGATTCGGTCCGAGCGGAGGACACAGCATCGGCATCATCGCGCGAGTGCGGACGAGCCCGGCGCTGCACCCCACCCGATACCGGATTTTCTGCGCCGGCTTGGGACCGAGAGGTACCACCGGGGCGAGCTGGTACCTCGCCAGCTCGTGGAGTCTCTTGCAGCGCCGAGTCAGTGGCCACGAGTTCGTCGCCGTCATCGACGTCGGGGACGACGGCGACGAGACTGCCCGCCTCGAGTATCTGCTGATCGAATCGGCGCAGTGAGGCGCGAGTCCGGCACTGCGCTCCCACCCCCGAGCGCCGTCGAGGCAGATCCCTGTCGACGGGTTTCGGCCGCCTCGATTTTGCAGCGACGGAGGGAGGGAGCGCAGCGACTGACCGGAGGAGTGAAAAATCGAGGCCAAGAGGCCGAAACCCCGCCGGAGCGAAGCGGAGGCAGATATTACGGCAGCGGCGGGATCGCGGTCTCGTCGCCGACGAAGTCGACCGAGGCGTACTCGTGCAGCTTGGTCAGGCGGTGGTAGGCGTCGATGATGCGCACGGTGCCGGACTTGGAGCGCATCACGATCGACTGGGTCGAGGCGCCGCCGCTGTAGTACCGCACACCGCGCAGCAGGTCGCCGTCGGTGACGCCGGTGGCGGAGAAGAAGACGTTCTCACCCGAGACCAGGTCCTCGGTGGTCAGGATGCGGTCGAGGTCGTGACCGGCATCGAGCGCCTTCTGCTTCTCGGCGTCGTCGGTGGGGGCCAGCTTGCCCTGCAGCGCGCCGCCCATACAGCGCAGCGCGGCCGCGGCGATGATGCCCTCGGGGGTGCCGCCGATGCCGACCAGCATGTCGGTGCCCGAATCGGGACGGGCGCAGGCGATGGCGCCGGCCACGTCGCCGTCGGAGATCAGGCGGATGCGCGCGCCCGCGTCACGGACCTCCTGGATGTGGCGAGCGTGGCGGGGCCGGTCCAGCACACAGACGGTGAGGTCGGAAACCAGCGAATTCTTGGCCTTCGCCACCCGGCGCAGATTCTCCGCGATCGGAACGGAGAGATCGATGACGTCGGCCGCCTCCGGGCCGACCGCGATCTTGTCCATGTAGAACACCGCCGAGGGGTCGAACATGGCGCCGCGTTCGGCCACGGCCAGCACCGAGATGGCGCCCGGCGAACCCTTGGACATCAGCGTGGTGCCGTCGATCGGGTCGACCGCGAAGTCGACCTCCGGACCGGTCCCGTCGCCCACGGCCTCGCCGTTGTAGAGCATCGGGGCCTCGTCCTTCTCGCCCTCGCCGATCACGACGGTGCCGCGCATGGAGACGGTGGCCACCAGTTGCCGCATCGCGTCGACGGCCGCCCCGTCGCCGCCCTCCTTGTCACCGCGGCCGACCCAGCGGCCCGCGGCCATCGCACCGGCCTCGGTCACCCGGACCAACTCCAGTGCGAGGTTGCGGTCCGGGGCCTCGCGGCGGCGACTGGTTGCGGGTGTGGGTGCCGTCATGACGGTGCCTCCTCGAGTTGTGTTTTGCTGCGTGAATTGTCGCAGAACGGTCGGATCGGCCATTCAGGTACTGCTGTTCCACTTCGAGGGAGGAGCGTCCGCGCCGGTGAAGGCGGCTGTGATGTCGGCCTCGTGGCCGGAGGGCGAGGCTCGGCGGCTTCGGCCGCGTGTGGATACTTGGGACGTGTCGCAGAAACCACGCATCCTCAACGACTACCGGGATCTGATCTGGTCGCTGATCCCGCTGGTACTGATCTGCGTGGTGCTGGCCGCGGTGGCCAGTCAGTGCAGCTTCTCCGCGCACGGGCCCACGCCCGGTCAGGTGCCGAATTTCGATGTCCAGTCGGCATTGCACGACGACGCGAAGGCGCTGCCCTTCCCGATCCGCGACCCCGCGGTTCCGGCGGACTGGAAGGCCAATTCCGGTAGTCGCGACACTGTGACCGGCACCGGTGGCGGTACCGTCAGCACCGTCGGTTTCATCACCTCCAACGGCACCTACCTGCAGCTGAGCCAGAGCAATGCGAGCGAGAGCGCGCTGGCCGCCCACATCGTCGACACCCGCAGTCCTTCCGGGTCCCGAATGGTGGGCAACCAGAAGTGGACCGTCTACCACGTGCAGGGCAGTGAGCCGGCCTGGATCTCCGACTTCGGGCAGAGCCGCGTGCTGCTCGAGGGCGCCGCGAACGAGGCGGCCTATCTGACGCTCGCGCAGGCCGTCGACGCCGCCGCCCCGCTGCAGCCCTGAGAATCGCCGCCCCGTGGCTCAGCGGTGGCTCACGACGTTGACGACCGTGCCGTCCGGATCGCGGACGAAGAATCGCCGCACACCCCACGGCTCGTCGCGCAGCGCGTAGACCACCTCGGCTCCGGCGGCGACCATCGTCTCGTGCGCGGCGTCCACATCGGCGACCTCGACGCTGATATCCGGTTGCGGCTCATCGGCATTCGCGCCGATCAGCAGGATCTGTGCGGTCGGATTGCTCGGTGAGGCCAGCCCGACCGCCCAGCCGAGATCCATCACCTCGTCCAGGCCCAGCGCCCGGTAGAAGGCGCGCGCCCGCGCCATATCGGCGACCCGCAGATCCGGGACGACACGACGGATGTCCATGCTCAATCCTGCGCTGCGCCGCGCCGCGACAGCGCGTCCTCTACCCGGCGGCGGGCTCCGGCGAGATGTTCCTCGCAGCGGTTGGCCAGCGCCTCACCGCGTTCCCACAGGGCCAGCGAATCGTCGAGGTCCATTCCGCCCTGTTCGAGCATCTTCACGACGTTGACCAACTCGTCGCGCGCGCGTTCGTAGCCGAAGGTCGCGATTTCGGCGTCTTCGCTCTCGGTCATGACGACTCCTCCTGTTCGGATGGCGGTGCCGGCCGGTCCGTAACCCGCTGAGCCGGCAGGGGATTCGCGAGTGCCTGACTGCCCAGGGCCGCGGCGCTGATCGCGCCGTCGGCGACCCGGATACGCAACTGCGTGCCCGGTGGGGAGTCGGCGACGGTGCGCACGACATGGCGTTCGCTACCGGTAACCCGTTGTACGACAGCGTATCCGCGCGCCAGGGTGGCGGCCGGGCCCACCGCGGTGAGCTTGTCGCGCAGATGCCGCGCGGTGGTGGCCTGGCTGGTGAGGCAGTGCTCGACCGCGCGGTGGGCCGCGGTCCGCAGCCGCTCGATCTCGTCGTGGCGCTGCTCCAGGATCCGCAGCGGATCGGCCAGCACCGGGCGCGACCGCAGCTGCTGCAACGCGCGCGCCTCGCGATCGACCCAGCCGCGCAGGGCGGCGGCCGAGCGGGCGCGCAGTTCCCGGACACCGGCGAGTTCGGCCGCGGCGTCGGGGACCAGCGTTTTGGCCGCATCGGTCGGGGTGGCCGCGCGCAGATCGGCGACGTAGTCCGAGAGCGGATTGTCCGGCTCGTGCCCGATCGCGCTGACGATCGGGGTGGTCGCGGAAACGATGGCGCGGCACAGGGTTTCGTCGGAGAACGGCAGCAGATCCTCGACACTGCCGCCGCCGCGCGCCAAGACGATCACCTCGACCTCCGGGTGATCGTCGAGCTCGGCCAGCGCGTCGAGTATCTGCGGCACCGCGGTGGGGCCCTGTACGGCGGTGTTGCGGATCTCGAAACGCACCGCGGGCCAGCGCTGCTGGGCCACGGTCACCACGTCATGCTCGGCGGCACTGGCGCGGCCGGTGATCAGGCCGATCACCTTGGGCAGGAACGGCATCGGCC
Organism: Nocardia sp. 852002-20019_SCH5090214; assembly: GCF_001665865.1. NCBI lineage: Bacteria > Bacillati > Actinomycetota > Actinomycetes > Mycobacteriales > Nocardiaceae > Nocardia > Nocardia sp. 852002-20019_SCH5090214. Next base: position 50,469 of record NZ_LZMK01000021.1, read on the forward strand.
GCTTCAGCCGCGGATCGAACAAACCCTCGGCCGCCAGCAGCGCCTTCAGCCGTTCGATGCGGGCCAGCAGTTCGCCGATACCGACGGGTCGAATCTCGGTGACGCGCAACGAGATCGTGCCCCGGCCGGTGAAGTACGACAGCTTGCCGTAGACCACCACCCGGCTGCCCTCCTGCAGCGGGACGGCCGAGGCGCGCAGCAGTTGCGGATCGCAGGTGATCGACAGCGACATGTCGGCGGCGGTATCGCGCAGCACCAGGAACGCGGTGCGGGTGCCGGGCCGCAGATTGATCTGGGTGATCTGTCCCTCCACCCAGACGCTGCCGAGCCGGTCGATCCACTGCGCGACCTTCATCGCGATGGTGCGCACCGGCCACGGCTGTTCGGCCGAGTTGGCGGGGCGGGCAGCAGAACGCGCCGGTTCCCCGGAGGCTCGGGCCCCGGCGGCCGGCGCGTCGGCGTGTGAGTCGGTCACTTGGCCTGCACGGTGGCGATCCGGTTCGTCAGCATGGTCACGAACGGCGCCCGGTCGAGGGTCTGCTGCTCGTAGGCCAGCAGGTCGGCCAACTCCTCGACGCTGAGCATGCGCAGCCGGGCCCGCAGCTGAGCCAGCGTCATGTTCGCGTAGTCGTACCGCCCGGCGACCTCGGGTTCGATCACGCCGCGCGATTGCGCCGGTGCGGACGCCGCGGTGCCGGCGGTGCCCGTTCCGGTGGTGTCCGTGTCCTCGCCGGTCGCCTCGGTGGCCTCCGCGCCGGCCGCCTCGGCGGCGGTGCTCTCCGCCGCGTCCGTTTCCGCGGTGGCCGCTTCGGTAGTGTCCGATTCCGCAGTGTGAGATGCGGCATAGCCGTTGGTCGGCGAGGGGGTGATCGAGGCCGTCGGTTCCGGGACGCCTTCGGCCGGGTCGGATTCGGCGAACAGATCGAAGCGGCTGAGCCGTGCGGCGAAATCGCTGTCGCTCCGCGCCGCGAAATCGCCGCTGCCGAACGGTTGCTCGTCGTCGAGATCCTCGTCGAACGTGGCCCATTCCGGCTGCTCCACCGGGCGATTGGCCAATCTGTCGAAGACCTCGTCACCCTTGAGGGCGAGGCTGGTCACGAACTGCTGCAGATGCATCGAGGTCTGCAGCAACTGGCTGATCGCCGTGATCGGCAGATGGATTGCCACAGTGGGTAACCGGCGAGTTTCCTCGAGGGCGTAGACGGCGGCCCCAGCGGCGACCCGGGCCAGGTAGGGAGGTCGGAACATGTCCCTAGCCTGCCCGAAACGGCCGGTGATGCAAAGAACAGAGTTCACGTGTTCCATTCTCGCGCGTCCCGTCGCACCGCCGCACCCGCTGTGCGCGGTCGGGACTTTCCCCGTCGGCCGGCGCACGTAAGCTGTGGGCATGTCCTCGGCTATCCCCCTGAATGTCGGAATCGCCCGGTCGGCCGATGCGGCCGGCACCGGCGCGGGCAAGCGGGTGCTGCTCGCCGAACCACGCGGCTACTGCGCGGGTGTGGACCGGGCGGTGGAAACCGTGGAGCGCACCCTCGAGAAGCACGGTGCGCCGATCTACGTGCGCAAGGAGATCGTGCACAACCGCCACGTGGTGGAGACCCTGCGCGAGCGCGGCGTGGTCTTCGTCGACGAGACGGACGAGGTGCCCGAGGGTGCGGTGGTGGTCTTCTCCGCGCACGGCGTGTCGCCGGCGGTGCACGAGTCCGCGGCGGCTCGCAACCTGCACACCATCGACGCGACCTGCCCGCTGGTGACGAAGGTGCACCAGGAGGCCAAGCGCTTCGCCCGCGACGACTTCGACATCCTGCTCATCGGCCACGAGGGCCACGAGGAGGTCGAGGGCACCGCCGGTGAGGCGCCCGACCACGTGCAACTGGTCGACGGCCCCGACGCGGTCGACGGCGTCGAGGTGCGCGACGAGAACAAGGTGATCTGGCTGTCGCAGACCACGCTCTCGGTGGACGAGACCATGGAGACGGTGCAGCGGCTGCGCAAGCGCTTCCCGAATCTGCAGGACCCGCCCAGCGACGACATCTGCTACGCCACCCAGAACCGCCAGGTCGCGGTGAAGGCGATGGCGCCGGAATGCGATCTGGTGATCGTCGTCGGCTCCCGCAACTCCTCCAACTCCAAGCGGCTGGTCGAGGTCGCCCTGAACGCGGGCGCCCGCGCGTCCTACCTGGTCGATTTCGCCCGCGAGGTCGACCCGGCCTGGTTCGAGGGCGTGCGGACCGTCGGCGTCACCTCCGGTGCCTCGGTGCCCGAGATCCTGGTGCGTGGCGTACTCGATCTGCTCGCCGAACACGGCTACGGCGAGGTCCAGCCCGTAACCACCGCGAACGAAACCCTGGTCTTCGCCCTCCCGCGCGAACTGCGCACCACCGGCCGCCGCTGAGCGAGCGCGGGTCCTACGAGACCCTCGCAACGCCAGGGCCCGTGCCATTGTCCGGCGACGCTCGCGGGGCGGTCGCGATGGCGATTCGCTCGCGGGACGGTCGGCGGCGTCCGGCGATAGGGCCGCCGTTCACGTCCGGGACGTGTCGCTCAGCTGCGCGGGAGCTCGTCGACGCCGGTGCTTCCCGACCTCGAACCACGTTGGGAGCGTGCTGTTTTGCGGCACGTAACGGCGCGCGCCATCGAGACGATGAGTGGGCGTGGGGAATTCGGGGATGACCGCTACGGGCGCAGCCGTAACCGGTTCGGCGCCCGCGACGTTCGGCTCAGCGGTCGCGGTAGCGCACGTTCGGCCGAGGATGCGGGGGCACATCACTCGGCGGCTGCGGCCGGCCGCGACGAGGCTGCGGTTCGGCGACTCGCGTGCGTTCGGCGGTCCGGGTGCGCTCACCCGTGCGGGGATAGGCCGCGGCGGCGGAGACGCGCGGCGGGCGTTCGGCCACCTTGCCGCCCGTGCGGCGCGCCGCACGGGCGGGTTCCGGCTCCGCGCTCCGCTTGGCCGCCCCGGACCCGCGAGCGGCCGAATCGCCACGCTTGGGAGTCTTGGCGGCCTTGGTGGCCTCCGCACCGCGCTTCTGACCCCGGGAACTGCGCCGCAGGGTGTCCTCGGCGCCGGCTTCGCTCCGCGTGCGACGAGCCCGGCCGGCGGCCGAGCGCGGATTCCAGCTGTCGCTGCCGCGCGTGCGTTCCCGGCCGGGGCGCGCGGTGGTGTCGGCATTGCGGTACAGCCACACCCGCAGGGCGCCCACGCCCAGCACCAGGACCGTCGCCAGTGCCATGGTCGGGAATCTGTTCACCAGCGGAATCGCCAGATTCAGCAGAATGTCCTTCACCGAGGTCGAGCTGTGCCCGGTGAGCTGCTGATAGGCCAGCGGGACGGCGATGAACAGCAGTAGCGGCGGAGTCACCATGGTGGTGAACAGGCCGCGATAGCGCACCACGCACGCCGCGATCACACATCCGATGATGTAGAACGCGGCGAACACATGGGTCAGCTCCTTGCCGCTGTTTCCGGAGTCGATGAAGAATCCGATGAAAGTGCACGCCACCGCGATCAATACCGCGGCGCCGGCGGGGATGCCGGGCACCGACGGGACGATCGAGAGGTGCGAGGCGGGTACATCGGATCGCTCGCGTTGGGTAGCTGCCACGTAAAGCACACTATCTGCCGCGGCCGGAACGTGTGTCGAGGCCGGGCTGCTGCCGGAGTTACTCGTTGGTGTCCGAGAAGCCTACCGCGCGTGGCCACGACTGGACGGGAGCAATTGCCGGTACGGCGCGATCGCCGATATCGAGTTCGTGCAGCCGGCGCGCGGTGACCATCACGCGGGATTCGATCGAGGCCACTGTGTGGTTGAAAGCGTCGACGGCCTTACCGAGTTGGGTGCCGAGCTTGTCGAGATGGTTGCCCGTGGTGGACAGCCGGTTGTACAGCTCCCGACCCAATTGCTGAACGGTTGCCATATCTCGGGAAAGTGCTTCCTGTCGCCAGCCGAACGCGACGGTGCGCAGTAATGCGATCAGGGTCGTCGGTGTAGCGAGGATCACGTTGCGGCCGAAGGCGTACTCGAGAAGACCGGCATCGGCGGTCAGCGCGGCGTCGAGGAACGGATCGCCGGGGATGAACAGGACCACGAATTCCGGGCTGGGATCGAAGGCCTCCCAATAGGCCTTGCCGGCCAGCTGGTCGACATGCGCCCGCAGGTGTTTGGCGTGCCGGGCCAGATGCTCGGTGCGCCGGCGCGGATCCGTCTCGCCGGTGGCGTCCAGATAGGCCGTCAGCGGCACCTTGGCGTCGACCACCAGTTGGCGGTCACCGGCCAGCCGGACCACCAGGTCGGGGCGGATCAGGCCGTCGCGGCCGCTCGCGGTGACCTGCGTGTCGAAGTCGCAGTGTTTGGCCATGCCCGCCAGTTCGACGACCCGCTCGAGTTGTATTTCCCCCCAGCGCCCGCGCACCTGCGGCGCCCGCAGCGCCGACACCAGCTCACCGGTCTGCGTGGACAACTGCTGGGAGATCCGCTGCATCCCCGCGACCTGTTCGCGCAGCCCGGAGTAGGCGTTGATGCGATTGTGCTCGACCTGCTGGATGTGCTGGTTCAAACTGCCCAGCGCCTCGCGTAGCGGCTCGACCAGCGTGCCGATGGCCTGCGAATTGTGCCGTGCCGCATCGGCGCTCGCGGCGCCGAGCGAGTGCCGCAGCAGCTGTTCGTTCTCCCGCAGCGCCGTGAGTTGAGCTTCGGCCGCGGCCGCCCGCTGCCCCGCCCGGGCGGCATGCCCCAGCCACCCGAGGCCGGCCCCCGCGCAGAACACCAACAACAACGCGAACAGCATCGATGCGGTCATGAGCCCGATAGTGCCCTATCCCACCGACAAGTTCGCGAATCCCGGCAATTCCCCAGCACCACTCGTCGACACGCCGGAGCGATTCAACCTTGTCGGTGAGATGGCTTAGCCTCTTGCCACATGCGGATGCTGCATACCTCGGACTGGCACATCGGGCGCACCTTTCACGGTGTCGACCTGCTGGCCGATCAGGCGCGTGCGCTGGAGGCGGTGGCGGAGCTGGTGACCGCGCAGCAGGTCGACGTGGTCGTGGTGCCGGGCGACGTCTACGACCGGTCGATTCCGAGCGCGGACGCGATAGCGGTGTGCAACAAGGGCTTCGAGGCCATTCGCGCCGCGGGGGCGACGATCGTCGCGACCTCGGGCAATCACGATTCGCCGACGCGACTGGGCGCCCTGGGCAGCTTCGCCGCGGCGGGCGGACTGCATCTGCGCACGTCGGTGGCGGAGGTGGACCGGCCGGTGATGCTCGCCGACGAGCACGGACCGATCGCCTGCTACGGCATCCCGTATCTGGAACCCGAAATCACCCGCGCGGAACTGGATGTGCCGCAGGCGCGTTCGCACGCCGAGATCCTGGATGCCGCGCTGGCCCGTATCCGTGCGGACCGGCAACGCCGCGGCGATCCGCGAACCGTGGTGCTGGCACACGCCTTCGTGGTCGGTGCCGAGGCGACCGGTTCGGAACGTTCGATCGCCGTGGGCGGGGTGGAGACGGTGCCGCTCAGCGCGTTCGAGGGCATCGACTACGTGGCGCTGGGCCATCTGCATTCGCCGCAGACGTTGTCGGAGTCGGTCCGGTATTCCGGCTCGCCGCTGCCGTATTCGTTCGCGGAGCGTTCGCATCGCAAGGCGGTGTGGATCGTCGATCTGGACGCCGACGGGCTGGCATCGGTGCAGCGCCACGAACTTCCGGTGGTACGGGGCCTGCGCCAGCTGACCGGCGTGCTGGACGAGCTGCTGTCCGCGGCCGAATATGCCGATGCCGAGGATGATTACGTCTCGGCGGTGCTCACCGATCACGCGCGCCCGGTCGACGCGCTGCGCCGGCTGCGCGGACGCTTCCCGCACGCGGTGCATGTGGAATGGACCCGCCCGGAGGCGAATTCGCAATTGCGTTACCGCGAGCGGGTGCACGGCCGCCGCGACAGCGAGATCGCGCACAGCTTCCTCAGCGATGTGCGCGGTGAACCGACAGCGGGGGAGATGGCGCTGATCGAGCAGGCACTGTCGGCGGCTCGGCGCGAACCAGTCTCCGAAGTGGTGGCGGCCTCGGCGGAGTTGTCGGCATGACCGGCGCCCGGGCGGGTGGCGTATGAGGCTGCATCGGCTGGAGCTCACGGCTTTCGGACCGTTCGCCGAGACGGCGCGGGTCGACTTCGACGAGCTCGGCGCCGACGGGCTGTTCCTGCTGCACGGTCATACCGGCGCCGGGAAGACGACGGTGCTCGACGCGATCGCCTTCGCGCTCTACGGCCGAGTGCCGGGGGCCCGCGGCGAGAGTAAACGCCTGCATTCCGACCACGCCGATCCGCAGACCGCGCCCCGGGTGGTGCTGGAGGCGACGCTCGGCGGCCGCCGGTTGCGCCTGACCAGGTCGCCGGAGTTCGAGCGGCCGAAGAAGCGCGGCACCGGTATGCGGACCGAACAGGCCGCGGCGACACTGGAGTGGCTCGACGGGCGCGGGCAACATCTGTCCCGCATCCCCGATATCGGCGACGAGGTGAGCCGGCTGCTGGGGATGAGCGCCGATCAGTTCTTCCAGGTCGTGCTGCTTCCGCAAGGCGATTTCGCGCGGTTCCTGCGCTCGGACAACGAAGATCGGGAGAAGCTGCTCGAGCGGCTGTTCGACACCGAACGCTTCGGCACGGCCGAGCAATGGCTGGCGCAGCGGCGACGCGAGAGCGCCGCGCAACTGGACAATCACCGCCAGAGCGTCGACCGCCTGATCGCTCAGGTCGCGATCACCGCCGGCCTGGGCGCCACCGAAGCCGTCGGGCCGCTCGAGGCCGTGGAATGGTCACAGCAGCTCCTCGCGCAGGCTCGCGCCGAGGCCGAGCGCTCCGCGACGGATTTGGCTCGCTGCCAAGAGGATTCGGCCCAGCGGCACACCGCTGCCGAGGAACACCGCCGGGTCCAGGAGCGTCGCGAACGCGCCGCGATCGCCCGCCGCCAACTCGACGACTACGCCGCCGGCGCGCCCGCCCGCGATCGTGTCCAGGCCGATCTGGACCGCGCCCGCCGCGTCGAACCGGTGGCGGCCGCGCTCGCCGACGCCCGCACGGCCGCGGTCACCCTGCGCCGCCGCACCGACGAAGCCCGCGACCTGGCCGAACGCCTGGCCGTCCGCCTGCTCGAACCCGAATCCGCCGAGCTTCCGGGAACGACATGGGCCGCAACCGAGCTCGCTGCCGCCGAATTGGCGGATACCGATATGGCCGAGGAGCTCTCCGCCATTCCGGCCATTCCGGACACCAGTCGCACCGCCGCCGACGACGGTGTGGTTGCCACGACACCCTCGCCGGAGGAGCCCGGTGCGGTGGACGAACCGATCGAATGGGAGTTGTTCTCCATCGACCTCGTCCGGCCCGCAGCGGCGCCGGAGTCGCGCGGTAACCGGACTCGCTCCGATGTGGGTGCGCAGAACCAGCCGGGCCGGTCGGGCGGGCAGAAGGTTGCCGGCGCGCTCGACGACTCGGGCGCCGATGCGGCTGGAGCGGACCGTGGTCTCGACGCCGCGGTACAACGGTGGTCCGCGCATATCGGCTCGCTGGAAGAGGTTCGCGCGGACGCCGAGTCGGCCGTCCGCGTGACCGCCGAATTGGCCGGGCTGCGAACGGAATACGCCACCGTATCGCGCGAGCTGGAGCAGCTGTCGCAGCGCAGGGAGCAGTTGCCGCAGGCCATTCGATCGGCCGAGGTGGCGCTGCGCGAGGCGGCGGATGCCAAGGCCGCGCTGCCGGGTCTGGAACGCGAATGCGAGCGAACCCGCGCCGCGGCGCAGGCGGCGGTCGAGCTCGTGGGCACGCGGAAGGAATTGGCCACAGCGACCGAGGAATTCGAGCGAGCCCGGGCGGACCATACCGATGCGCGCGAGCGCACCCTCGATCTTCGCGAACGTCGCCTGGCCGGAATGGCGGCGGAGCTGGCGGGTGCACTCGTCGAAGGGCAGCCGTGCACCGTGTGCGGTTCCGCCGACCATCCGGCTCCCGCCCGGCCCACCGCCGTCACCGTCGCGAAATCCGACGAGGACGCGGCGGTGCAGGCCGAACGCGCCGCCGAACAACGACGCGACCGCGCCCTCACCCGTCGCACGGAACTGGAACGCCGGATCGAACTGCTCGGGGAGCGCGGCGGCAACGGCGACCCCGCGGAATTGGCCGCCGCCGTGAACGCGGCGACCGAGCAGTTCCGCTCCGCACAGCAGAAGGCGAGCGCCGCCGCCGATCGCGGCGCCGAGGTGGAGCGGCTGCGCACCGCCGAAACCGAACTGCACAGCCGCCTTCGAGAACTCGAAAGCCGTTCCAGCGCAGTGCAGGAACGCATCCTGGCCGCCGACCGCCGGCTGGCCGAACTGACGGATCGAGTCCGGGTGGCGGCCGGCGCCGACGGCACGGTCGAGCGTCGCCGTGCCCGGCTCGACGCGCTCATCGCCGACGCCACGGATCTGCTCGCCGCCCGCACCGACGCCGCCGTCGCCGACGACCAGTTCGCCGACCTCGCCCGCCGCGTCGAACAGACCGCCCGCGCCGCCGACCTGCCGGCAGCTCCGGAACCCGAGCATCCCGCGTCCGGCGCGCCCGACCATGCCGTGCTCGCGGCCTACGCGAAAGTCGTTGCGGCCGCGACCCGTACACCGCAGCAGCAGAAGGAGATGGAGGCCGAGCTCGTCGCCGCCGACCGCCGTCGCGCCCACGCCGAAGCGGTTCTGGCCGAACCCGACGTCCGAGCCGCGGCCGATGCCGACGCCGTGGACCTCGCCGAGGTCGACGCGGCCGTGGCCGAGGCCCGCCGCGCGCTGGACGCCGCGGTCGCCGCGCACGCCGAGAGCACCCGCCGCGTGGCCCAACTCGAGGAACTCGGCAGTCAACTGTGGGCCGCGGCCGACCGCATCGCCCCCCTGCAGCAGGCGCACACCGAACTCGAGGGTCTCGCCGACGTGGTCGCGGGCCGCGGTGCCAACAACCGCCGTATGTCCCTGCGTTCCTATGTGCTCGCCGCGCGACTGGAAGAGGTCGCGATCGCCGGCTCGGCACGTCTGCGCCGGATGTCCGGTGGCCGATACGAATTCGTCCATTCCGATGCGGCCGGCCCGCGCGGGCGCCGCGGCGGTCTCGGCTTGGACATCCGCGACGACTACACCGGCGCGGTCCGTCCCGCGAAAACCCTGTCCGGTGGTGAAACCTTCATGGCCTCGCTGTCACTGGCGCTCGGCCTCGCCGATGTGGTCGCGGCGGAATCCGGCGGCCTGGTACTGGACACCCTGTTCATCGACGAGGGCTTCGGCAGCCTCGACGCCGACACCCTCGACGCCGTGATGGGCGTACTGGACGAATTGCGTTCGGGTGGACGGGTTGTCGGTGTGGTCAGCCACGTCGACGAGATGCGACAGCGCATCCCCAGCCGGCTCCACGTCATCCGGGAACCGACCGGCTCGCGGCTGCGTACGATCGTCGCCTGATCACCCGCGGCGCAATCTGCTCCCCGATTCGCGCAGTGCCAGCAGTTCCGCGGCGTGCGGGTCGGGCACGGTGGCCGAGCTCGGGAAGTCGAACATCCGCACCTGTCGGTCCGCTCCGAACGGCGCCCACCCCGGGTCGCCGTGCGTCGCGAAATCCACCCAGGCCCGGTGGACGTCGTCGGCCAGTGGTTGCGGAGGGTTCGGTCCGGTCAGCGGATGCGCCTCGGAGAGTTTGTCGAAGACGAACGGGATCTCCACCACGTGACAGGCGCCGAGATCGGGAACCCCACTGCGCCAGCCGAATTCGTACACGTGCGTCGGCGCACCGGCGGCGGCGTTGGCCGCCGCGATGCGCATCGAATCGTCGCGGAAGACCACGTCGGTGATCACGGCCGCGAACAGGTCGGCGGCTGTGGCCCGCGGCCGATGCTCGGCATACACCCGCACCACGGCGGGGTCGACGCCGTAGCGGGACAGCACCGGCCCCAGCGTCTCGTCGGTGAGCGTGGCCGCGATGCCGGTCGGAAAGGTGAAGAACCGGAATTCCTCGGCCGTCCAGCCGATGAGCAACGGCACCGCGTGGGCGGTGGAGCGCTCCAGCACATCGATCGGCCGGTTCTCGATGAGTTCACCGTCGATCACCGGGAAGAAACTCAGAAGCCCGAGACCGTGGTCGATGATCGTGCGGCCCCACCGATTCGGATCGGGATTGGTGATCAACTCCAGCGCCACCGCGTCCTGTGCGGTTCGCAGCCGATCCGGTCCGAGTTCGCCGAAGGCTGCCGCCGTCGGCTCGATTCCCAGTGTGCGAGCGAGATTTTCGGCGACCTTGACCGCGTCCTCGGCCTCGGCGACCGCGGATCCGTTGCCGCTCTGCACGATCGCGCGACGGAACAGTCCCCGCGCCGGAGCCGCGGTCAGCAGATCGACCACGCTCATCCCGCCCGCCGATTCACCGAAGACGGTCACATTGTCGGGATCCCCGCCGAACGCCGCGATATTGTCGTGCACCCAGCGCAGCGCGAAGATCTGATCGTGCAGCCCGCGGTTGAGCGGCGCGCCGGGCACGGCGGCGAAGCCGGAGATCCCGAGCCGATAGTTGATCGACACCACCACGACCCCGTCGCGGGCGAACGTACTTCCGTCGTACATGGTCCGGGCGTTGGAGCCGCGGGTGAAGGCACCGCCGTGAATCCAGACCATGACCGGCAGACCGGAGCCGCCGACCTCGGGCGTCCACACGTTCAGGTTCAGGTACTCGTCTCCGGGCAGCCCGTCGCTGCCGATCAGGGCGTGGATCGGCGCGGGGTACTGCGACTGCACACAGGTCGCCCCGTAGGTCAGCGCATCGCGCACGCCGTCCCACTCCGGAACCGGCCGCGGCAGGTCGAACCGGGCCGGACCGACGGGCGCGGCCGCATAGGGAATACCGAGGAATGTGCTCACCGCGTTCTCGGTGTTGCCCCGGACCTTGCCACCTGTGACCGACACGATCGTTTCCATGCAGAACTCCTTCGTCGTTCCGCATTCTGCCCGCCGAAGCGAGGGTTCGACACGAGTTCGGCGCGGGGGATCCTGGGAGAGCGTTCAGCGGCCGAGGTGGGCGCTGTCCTCCGCCGCGCGCTCGTGGGCGAGCAGCCAGCGCTTACAGCCGAGCCCCCAGCGGAAGCCGCCGAGCGAGCCGTCCGTGCGGAGAATCCGGTGGCACGGAACGAAGAGGGCGGCGGCATTGCGCGCGCAGGCGTTGGCGGCGGCGCGGATGGCCTCCGGGCGACCGGACCGAACGGCGAAGGCGGTGTAGGTGATCGGCGCGCCGGCCGGCACCGCTCGCAGGACCGACCACGCGTGTTCGAGGAACGGACCGGACACCTGCCGGACCGCCACTCCGTCGACGGCATCCAGCTCGCCCTGGTGATACCGCTCGACGGTGTCGGTGAGCTCGTCCAGCGCGTCGTAGCGGCGCAACGCGTCCGGCCGCAGCCGCGGATGGACGAGACCGCGCAGACCTTCCGCGTCGGCGGTCCAGCCGGAGGCCAGGACCGCGCCGTCGGCATCGGCGATCACCGTGAACGGCCCGATCGGGGTCGGGACGGTCGCGTAATCGGCGGTGCTCATCGCCGCGCGCCCAGATAGGCCGCGCTACGGTCGGCCTCGGCGGCCGCGACTCCGGTGCGCGCGGCGTCGCCACGACGGTCGAGTGTGCTGCGCGCGGGCGCGGGCCGGGTGGCGTCGTCGCGGCCGGCGGGGTATCCACCGTTGCGTGCGAGGGCAGCTCGCGCGGTTGCGGCGCCGGCCACCGCGGTGCGTTCGGAGAGCGCGCGCTTCCACAGATGCATCGACAGATACGACCGCCACGGCGCCCATCGCGACGTATCGGTGAGATCGATGCCGTACTGGGCCGCGCCCTGCCGGACCACGAGATCGGTGTGCAGCAGGATGTCGGGGTCGGCGAGCAGGCGCATCGTCACGTAGTCGGCGGTCCACGGGCCGACCCCGTCGAGGGCGAGCAGATCGCGGCGGACGTCGGCGGCGGTCCGGCCGGCATGCAGACGCAGGTCACCGGAGGCGAGGGCACGGGCGGCGCCCACGATCGAGGCGGTCCGCCGGGCCGGTCCGGTCAGTACGTCGGCGCCCCGTTCGGCGATGGCTTCGGCGGTGGGGAACAGGCGCGGCATCGGGCCGTTGACGTTCTCACCCAGCGCGTCGACCAGGCGGGCGGTGTGCGTGGTCGCCGCCGACACCGAGATCTGCTGTCCGATCATGGTGCGCAGCAACAACTCCGAGCCGTCCAGGCAGCCCGGTACGCGAATGCCCGCGCCGATGGCCGGCGCCCCGGGCCCGAAGCCCTCGGTGAGGGCGGCATCGATCCCGACCGGATCGGCGTCCAGGTCGAGCAGGTGCCGGATCCGCGCGACGGTCGGCGCCAGATCGCGCATATCGTGCAGCGCCAGGCTGGCCCGCACATGGCCGGGGTGGATACTCGCGCGCACCGTGGCATGCCCGTGCGGAGTGCGCAGGCTGCGCGTGTAGACGCCGTCCTCCCAGCTCTCCAGCCCGGGGACGGCATGCGCGGAGAGGAACCATTCGAGCCAGCTCGCGTCGAGCGGTTCACGATAGGGCAGGCGCAGGGTGAGGGCGCCGTTGGTGGCGGGCAGTGCGTCGCCGCGCAGCCGCCGCGCCTCCTCGCGCAACACGGTCGGACTCACCACGAACACCTCGCGCACGGTGTCGTTGAACTGCCGGATGCTGGCGAAGCCGGCCGCGAAGGCGATGTCGGACATGGGCATTCGCGTGGTCTGGATGAGCAGCCGGGCGGTGTGAGCGCGATGGGCGCGAGCCAGGGCGAGCGGACCGGCGCCGAGTTCGGCGGTGAGTACCCGGGTCAGTTGCCGTTGCGAATAGCCGAGCTTGTCGGCCAAGCCGGGGACGCCGCTGCGTTCGATCACGCCGTCGGCGATCAGCCGCATCGCCCGCGCGGCCAGATCGGCGCGGGTGTTCCACAGGGGTGAGCCGGGCGCGGCATCGGGCAGGCACCGGCGGCAGGCGCGGAATCCGTTCTGCTGCGCGGCGGCCGCGGTGGGGAGGAACGTGACATTCGTACGCTTCGGAGTGATAGCAGGACACGATGGCCGACAGTAGATTCCGGTGGTGCGCACCGCCGTGACGAATTGCCCGTCGAAACGGGCATCGCGGGTGGCCACCGCTCGATAACAGCGCTCGAAGTCCAGACCGTTCACACTCACGCAGTCCACCTTGTCAGCCCGGAGCCGCCTGCGCTAGCGGGAATCAGACAACTACCCCGGATGGTCAACGTTTCAGCGACATAGCTGTCGGCTATCAACGGTGCACTGAGTGAGAGCAGCTGGATATAACCGCCGTAAAGGGCCTATTCCGCAGCGTCGCAAGGTTTTCGGGTCGGCCGGGGCGGGCGGGTGAGGTGCGAACGGTTGGTCGCAGATCACACGCGAACGTTTCGGCCACCGGCGCCGCGTGCGGACTGGCGAATCGCACCGGAACCGTACGCTCGCTGGAGGGGTGCGGCGGCCGAGGCGAGCCGGATGCCTGGAACCGCTTCCGGTTGCCCGGTCGACCGGACTCGCCGCCGATCATCGGCGGGGCGAGCTCAGCAGCACCGGGTCCCGGGGTTGCGATCGGCCGCCGCGTGCCGTTCGCGCCAGTATTCACTCTCGGTCGGAATCGGCCGGTCGGGATGCCGACGCCGCAGATGTTCCACATATCGCGGGTAGTCCTGCCCGCCGAGCACCGCGTTCATATAGCGGGCTCCCGCCCGGACCGCGCGCAGCGGCGCCCGCAGCACAGCGAATTCGCTTGCTAAGAAGCCGGTTCCGGCGTCGCCGCGCCGGGGACCTTCGCCGCGCCCGAACGCTCGTACTCCGCCCATTCGCGCTGCACCTCCTTCTCGGCCTTCGTCGTCACGAAACCTGACGGCCCGAAGATCTTCGACGGCACCTCCGGAGTCTCGGTGGTGGCCCCACCGCCGCGGCGCACCGCCTGCACACAGACGATCACACCGACCGCCGCCACGATCAGCACCAGCACCGCGAAAATGATCGACAGTGAGCCCTGGATGAACGTGTTGCGCACGACCTTGTCCATATCGGCCATGCTCTTGGCCGGCGCCAGCACCTTCCCGGCGTCACGAGCGTCGCTGTAGATGCGGTGCTGGGTCCAGTAGCCGATGTTCTTGTCGCCGGAGAAGATCTTCTGCCACGAGGCCGTCATGGTGACGATGAGATCCCAGATCAGCGGCAGCGCCGGAATCCAGGCCCACTTCCACAGCCGCTTCTTCATCACGATCACCAGTACCACCGTCAGCGCGACCGCGGCCAGCAGCTGATTGGCGATGCCGAACAGCGGATACAGCGTGTAGATGCCGCCGAGCGGATCGGTCACGCCCATCAGCAGCACCGAACCCCAGGCCGCGACCACGACGAACGTGCACAGCCAGGCTCCGGGCCGCCAGGACGGATCCTTGAATTTGCGCGCCGGGCCGCCGAGGTTGCCGAGCGTGTCCGAGAGCATGAAGCGCGCGACGCGAGTGCCCGCATCGATGGTGGTCAGGATGAACAGCGCCTCGAACATGATCGCGAAGTGGTACCAGAACGACTTCATCGCGGCGCCGCCGATGAAGTTGTGCATCACCTCGGCCATACCGACCGCCAGGGTGGGCGCGCCGCCGGTGCGGGAGTAGATCGCTTGCTCACCCACGTCGTGAGCGGCCTGGTTCAACTCGTTCGCGGTGATCGGTGTGCCGCCGAGCCCGAGGGCGTTCACCTTGTCGGCGGCGGCCTGCGCGCTGGTGAGGCCGCCGGTGTTCATCGCGAAGTACAGATGCTGGTCGAGAATGCTGGCCGCGATGATCGCCATCACCGCGACGAACGACTCCATCAGCATGCCGCCGTAGCCGATCATCCGTGCCTGCGACTGCTTTTCGAGCAGTTTCGGCGTGGTGCCCGAGGAGACCAGTGCGTGGAATCCGGAGAGCGCACCGCAGGCGATGGTGATGAACAGGAACGGGAACAGGCTGCCGGCGAACGCCGGACCCTTGGAGTTGCCGGCGAATTGGGAGACCGCGGGCGCGTGCAGCACCGGCATGGTGATCACCACGCCCAGCGCCAGCAGCACGATCGTGCCGACCTTCATGAACGTCGACAGATAGTCGCGCGGGGCCAGCAGCAGCCACACCGGCAGCACCGAGGCGATGAAGCCGTAGATGATCAGCATCCACGCGATGGTGGTGCCCGAGAGGGTGAACACGTCACGGCCCCAGCCGGATTCCGACACCCAGCGCCCGGAGACGATGGCCAGCAGCAACAGCGCGAAGCCGACGACGGAGATCTCGCCGACCTTGCCCGGCCGCACATAGCGCAGGTACAGGCCCATCAGCAGCGCGATCGGAATCGTCATCGAAATCGAGAACACACCCCACGGGCTGCCGCCGTGCAGCTGCCCGTCGGCCCCCTTGGTCGCGGCGAGCGCGTTGACCACCACGATGCCCAGCACGGCCAGCAGAATCACCATGATCACCAGCACCGCGATCAGCGCCGCGATACCGCCCACCACACCGAGTTCGTCGCGGGCCATCTG
This sequence comes from Nocardia sp. 852002-20019_SCH5090214, assembly GCF_001665865.1. Classification (NCBI taxonomy): domain Bacteria; kingdom Bacillati; phylum Actinomycetota; class Actinomycetes; order Mycobacteriales; family Nocardiaceae; genus Nocardia; species Nocardia sp. 852002-20019_SCH5090214. The sequence goes on from NZ_LZMK01000021.1 coordinate 66,058, forward strand.
CCCGAGGCTGCGGCCGCGGCGCTTCACCGATGCCCACAGCACCAGATAGTCCTGGACTGCACCGGCGAGCACGACGCCGATCACGATCCACAGCGTGCCCGGCAGATACCCCATCTGCGCCGCGAGGACCGGCCCGACCAGCGGCCCGGCGCCGGCGATGGCGGCGAAATGGTGACCGAACAGGACCCGCCGGTCCATCGGCATGTAGTCGGTGCCGTTCTCCAGTTCCTCTGCCGGAGTAGCGGTGTCGTCGCGCGGTGTGGTGATCTTCCATTCGATCAGCCGGGCGTAGAACTGGTAGGCGATGATGTAGGTGCACACCGCCGCGATGACGATCCACACCGCGTTGACGTTCTCGCCACGAGCGACGGCGAGAATCGCCCAGGCGACCGCACCGAAGACGGCGACGGCCGCGAAGATCGCCTTCTTGGCCGGCGTGATCGGCCGGCGGTCGACGATCCCGACGGGAGGCAGGTCCGGCTCGGTTCGGAGGTATTCGATGGTCGCCATGCGAGCTACTCTCCCGTGCTGGTGTAGGTCCGATCGGCGACGAGTTTCCCCGCCCGCCCGGACATCAGGTGGAACTGACTCAAGGTAGCGGAATCCCGCCGAATCGGGCGAGCCCACTGTGGGATCCGCACTCCGTTCAGAAACTGTTCATCGGACCGGATCCCGGCGTCCGAGGCGAAACCGCAGGTGGCCGCGTGTCGTTCGGGCCGGACGCGGGTGCGATCCGTAGCTCCGAACCTGGTCTGCGGTTGTATAGGTGGGTGAGGACTGCGCGTTCGGTGTTGTCGGCGATCGCCATGCTGCTCGCAGCGGCTTCGGCGATCGGGTGCTCGAGACCGATGCAGGGGCCTGACCAAGCCGAGCGTGATAGCTGGTCGCGGGCGATCGAATCCGCGATACAGGCGTTGCCGGGGGTGGCCGACGCATCGCACACGTTCCAGTACCACCGGTACGGTGACTACAGCTCCGGCCTCGATGTTCGGTTGAAGGACGACGCAACGGCCCCGCAGGCAGAGGCCGTGGTGCGCGTGATGGACCACCCAGCAGCTACCGCCGCAGTACCGAGGTGACTCGACGGTGCTGAAAATGGTCCGGATGACGGACTCGTATTTCGCGTCCTGGCGTTTCGGTGGCGACACCACCAGGAAAGCCGAAGCGGCAAACACTTGGGCGCGAGTGTCGGCGAGCCGGCCTGGAGCCGAGATCCATTGGAGTGACGGCGGAACATTCGCAGCCGACGTCGAAGGCCCGGCCGAGAAGGTCATCGTGGCCGCGAGTTCTGGTACCGAACCTTCGAGCGCCACCGCGGCGATGCGAAAGATCGCCGGCGAGTTTCCCGAACTGGCGGCCCGTGACTGGACGGTGGCCTCCGGTTACCACGATCTCTCGATCGTGGGCTCGAGTCTGGGACCCGACTCGAGCACGAGCCGCCGTACCCGCTTCCCGTCCGACAGTGAACTCCAGTTGTGGGAGTGGTTGGTTACCGATCAGCCTTTCCCGTACTTCGCCGACATCCGTGTGTACGACCCGCCCGGTGTGGGTGGCCGCACACTGGGCGTCGCGATTCTTCCGCCGGCGGGCGAGGTGTTCAGTGCGGAGCAGGCTGCACAGTTGGCCGGTCAGCACCTTCCCCGCCTCGCTCGGTCCGGTGCCGTGGTCGAGTACACCCTCCGCGGGCACCAAGGCTTCCGCTTCGAGGTCCTGGTAGGCGGTTGCCCGGATCCAGGCCGAAAAGTTTCGGCCGAGGCGGAGCCCTTCGTTCGTCTGTACGAACGCTGTTAGTGCCGTATCGGCACCTCACAGGGCCGTCCTCGGGCCCTTTCCGGGGGCCGTCGGAAGCGCTATTCGGGTGGGACAGCCGACGAATAACGACGGCTCAGTGTCCGGATGTGGTCCACGAGTTCCGGCGGCTCGTCGACGCGGAAGTCCATCATCAACATGCTCAGGTAGATCGCGATGGTCTCCAGAGTGTCCGCACCGGTGTACAACACACACGATTGCGCGTCGACGGCTTCCACCACACCGACGGCCGGGTTGATGCGCGCGATCACGGTCTCGGCGGGCGCCAGCACCGTGACCCGGGCGTGGACTCGCCAACCGGCCCTGGCGATTTCCCGCAGGACGAAGGCCACCAGATCGTCATCGGGCAGCGTGCGGGCCGCGAAGTGGTGGGAGCCGGTCGCGACGTCGTCGACGGAGGCCACGGGAAGGGCACGCCAGCAATGGCTTTCGAGATCGTAAGCGACGAGATACCACCGGCGTTGCCAATTGATCAGCCGATACGGCTCGAGGCGTCCGCCGTCGACGTTCAGGACCCGGGTACCGCGTATCGCCGACGCGATGGTGGCCAGAGTCTGCGCCGGCACGGGCGCATCGGGTTCGCGTGAGCCGGTCGTGGCGGGACCGATCTCGGTGGCCGTGCGCAACGCTGTCACCTTGCGCTGCAACCGAACCGGTAGAATTCGCTCCAGCTTGGCGAGCGCCCGCGCCACGTTCTCGTCGATATCCGCGATCCCGGTGGAGCCGTCCTCGGCGAGGCCGATCGCCACCGCCACCGCGACGGCCTCGTCGTCGTCGAGCAGCAGCGGCGGCATGGTCTTGCCCTGACCGATCCGATAGCCGCCGACCGCACCGCGCTCGGCATGGACCGGATACCCCAGTTCCCGCAGCCGTGTGATGTCCTGACGCAGAGTCCGGTCGCTGACATCGAGCCTTTGTGCCAGCTCCCGACCGGTATAGGTGCGGTCCTGCAACAGCGACAGCAGCCGCAGCACACGGGTTGTGGTGGAGGTCACATCGAAGCGCTTTCCGTCGGCGAATTATTAGGAAGAAAACAAGCCTAATTGGCGCATAACCTGAGTTCAACGCCGAAAACGAAGAACGAAAGGCCCTCCGATGAACAGCACCTCCGTTTCCCCCGCCGCCGCTCTCGCCCCGGTCTGGCGTGACGTCGTCGCCGAGTCCTACCGTGCCCTCGCCGACGCGGTCGCGGGAATCGGCGCCGCCCAGTGGGACCTGCCGACTCCCTGCTCGCAGTGGACCGTCACCCAGGTCGTGCAGCACGCCGCCGGTGATCAGCTCGCCTTCGCCGCGGCCCTGGGGCTGGGCACCGGCCCCGCCTACGACCCCTTCGCCCCCTCCGGCTCGCTCGACGGCACCGGCACACAGCTTGTCTCCGCTGCCATCGAGCAGACCGCCGCCGCCTGGGCCACCGTCACCGACGACGCCGAAACCGTTCCCACCCCGCTCCCGCACGGCGTCCTCCCGACCCCCGTCGCCGCCGTCATGGCTGCCCTGGATGCTGCCGTCCACGCCTGGGACATCGCGGTCGCCACCGGCCGGCCGTCTCCGCTGACCGACACCCTGGCCACCCATCTCCTCACTGCCGCAACCGATCTGATCGAACCGCTGCGCCAGTGGGGCGCGTACGCGGCCGTGCTGGATGCCGAGCCCGGCGATACCGCCGTCGACACACTGCTGCGCTACCTCGGCCGCGACCCGCGCGTCTGAGTCTGCCGGTTGTCCAGCACGCGGGTCAGCAGCTCGACCAGGTGTTCGCGCTCCGCCTTCGTCAGCTCGCCGAATATCTCGTCCTGGGCGGCAGTCAACGTGGCATCCAGTTCGTGCAGTCGCCGCTCGCCGGCCGCGGTGAGGGTGATGAGGTTGCGGCGGCGGTCGTCCGGATCCGGCTCTCGCGCAACGTATTTTTGCGCCTCGAGCTCGGCCAGCATGGCGTGCATATCGCTGCGGTCGATCCGGCAGCGCTGGCCGATCGCCACTTGACTGGCGGGCCCGAACTCGTCGAGTGCGGCCAGAATCGAGAAATGGTAGCCGCGGGCGCCGACCGCCGACACGGCTTCTCCGATGCGCCGCTGGGCGAGTGCGGCGGTCTTGCTGACCAGCCAGCTCGGTTTGCCGCGCAGGCGTGCGGGTGTGTCGTCCATGCGTGAAGTCTACTGGATTCGTTGGACGAGCCAACGAATGTGGGGTAGCGTCGCCTGGGCGAACCGTTGGTACAGCCAACGATTATCGGAGGTGGAGAAGATGTTGCTCACGCTGCATGAAGCGCACGCCATCAGCACTCGGATACGCTCTCGCGCTGGGGAATTGGGTGCCCGAGTGACCGTGGCGGTCGTGGACGAGGGTGGACACGTGCGAGTGCTGGACCGGATGGACGGTGCGCCACCGCTGTCGGCCCGGATCGCTCCCGCGAAGGCGGCCGGGGTCGCCCTGTTTCATCGCGAGGGCGGTGAACTGCAGCAACTCCAGGCGGCGTGGCCCGCCCTGTTCGATCGAATCGATCAGCTGTCGCCGACGCCGATCGTGGTGGGTGCGGGCTCTCGGCTGATCCGTCGCGACGGTGTCGTGGTGGGTGCGGTCGCGGTCAGCGGCGGTCGGCCCGAACAGGACGACGAGTGCGCCGAGTTCGGGCTGGCTTGTGCCCGGCCGACGCCGGACCCGGTGTAGCAGAACGCCGGCGGGCGTGGTGCCACGCGCGCAACTGTGCCGGTCGCATGGTCGGATCCCGCTGCGTCGCCGGCTACCAGAGCACGTGCGAGTGTCTCGATCAGGCTGTGTGCGAACGATATTCGTGCCAGCGCTGCACGGCGACCTGCACGGCCTCTTCGTCCTGTGTCGCATGCGCACCCGAGGCCCCGGCGGCCCCGAGAATCACCCCGTTCTCGGTGACGAGCACCCCGCCCGCGAACGGAATGTAATCACCGTCGTAGAGATGCTGAATGCTGTCGACGATCTCACCCGGCAGGGGGAGTTGTCCCGACGGATGCAGTGTCAGTAGTGCGGTGCGCGCCTTGGCCACCGCGAGGCGACTCGTCATCGGCATCCCGCCGTCCGCCCGGCGCAGCGCGATCACCGCACCGCTCACATCGGTAACCGCCACCGCCAGCGGCGGAAATCGATGTTCGGAGGCCACCGCCAGTGCGGCGGTCACCAGCCAATCGGCATCGGCCAAGCCCAATCCGGGAAGTCGAGGGATCTGCGCCATGAAACGACCTTAGCCCGGTGTGGTCGCATGTGCGGGCTGCGGTGTGGATCGTCGAATCCGTTGCGGCAGAGTATGTTTGTTCAGCTGCACAGCGGATCGAGCGCGCGTACGGGTGTTCGCGATTCGTTCCTGGGGTCGAGGGTCGTCGAACGGTAGGTTGACGGCATGTCCATCGACGATCTTCCGGCCGAGGTCGCGCGCAGTGTCGGGCTGTTCCTCACGGCCGTCGACGAGTTGTCGCCGGGCTTGATCAGCGGCTTCTATCTTGTCGGCTCGGTCGCGTTGGAGGATTTCCATCCACGCGGTGCCGGGCGAGGGCGGCTCGCCACCGCGAGCGATATCGACTTCGTCGCGGTGACCGATCGGCGCATCGAGCCGGACTCGCCGGAGATGGCAGCCGTGGCCGAGGCGCACAGCCGCACGGTCCGCGCCGCACGGCGGCCGAATTTCGATGGTGCCGTTGTGCATTGGGCGGATCTCGCGGCCGGGCCGGACGAGTGCCCCGATGTTCCCTGCGCCCAGGAGAGCCGGTTCACCACCTCCGGTCGCTTCGGCATCGACCCGGTGACGTTCTGTGAGCTGGCCTGGCACGGGATCACGGTTCGCGGCCCACAGCCGGGCGATATCGAGCTGTGGGCGGATCGGGTGGCCTTGCGCGACTTCACCGTCGACAACGTGCGCAACTACTGGCGGCCGTGGTGGGAACGTGCCCGGGCAGCGCATCCGCTGTCGCTCGCGGTGGGGTTGACCCCGTGGTTTCCGGTATGGGCAGTTCTCGGGGTGAGTCGCCTTCATCATGTGCTCGCGACCGGAACGATGACCTCCAAATGCGGAGCCGGCCGCTATGCGCTGCGGTCGTTCGACCCGCGTTGGCAGCCGATCATCGCCGAGAGCCTCCACCTCCGCACGCGCGGCGCCGAGGGGTGCCGCTCCTATCGCAATCCGCTCACACGCCGCCGTGACACTCTCGCCTTTCTGGATGCGGCGATCGAGAGCGCGCTCGCGCTGCCCGCCACTTTCTGAGTAGCCGGTCGCGCGCGGGTGACAGAACACGTCCGGATACCGGGCACTCCATCCAGTGGTCGCGACCTGGGCAGATTCGGTTGCCGAACGTGCGCCGCGTAGACTCTTGCACTCGTGAGTCTCACCCTCGGTATCGTCGGCCTGCCCAACGTCGGAAAGTCGACGCTGTTCAACGCGCTGACCCGCAACGACGTGCTCGCGGCGAACTACCCGTTCGCCACCATCGAGCCGAACGTCGGCGTGGTGCCGCTGCCCGACCCGAGGTTGGACAAGCTCGCCGAGATCTTCGGCTCCGAGCGCATCGTCCCCGCGACCGTGTCGTTCGTCGACATCGCCGGCATCGTGAAGGGCGCCTCCGAAGGCGCGGGCCTGGGCAACAAGTTCCTCGCCAACATCCGCGAGGCCGACGCCATCTGCCAGGTGGTCCGCGTCTTCGCCGACGACGACGTGGTCCACGTCGACGGCAAGGTCGACCCGCTCAGCGACATCGAGGTCATCGAAACCGAGCTCATCCTCGCCGACCTGCAGACGCTGGAGAAGGCGGTGGTCCGCCTCGACAAGGAAGCCAAGGTCAAGAAGGACCGCAAACCGGTGGCCGACGCCGCCAAGCAGGCCCAGGAATTCCTCAACGAGGGCAAGACCCTGTACGCGGTCCGCGACAAGCTCGACGCCGACCTCCTGCGCGAACTGTCGCTGCTGACCACCAAGCCCTTCCTCTACGTCTTCAACGCCGACGAGTCGGTCCTGACGGACGAGGCGCGCGTCGCCGAACTGAAAGCCGCAGTCGCCCCGGCGGATTCGGTCTTCCTCGACGCCAAGGTCGAAGCCGAACTCCTGGAACTCGACGCCGAGTCCGCCCTCGAGCTGCTGGAATCCATCGGCCAAACCGAACCCGGCCTGCACGCCCTGGCCCGAGCCGGCTTCCACACCCTCGGCCTCCAGACCTACCTCACCGCCGGCCCGAAAGAGGCCCGCGCCTGGACCATCCACCAGGGCGACACCGCCCCGAAGGCAGCCGGCGTCATCCACACCGACTTCGAACGCGGCTTCATCAAGGCCGAAATCGTCGCCTTCGACGACCTGGTCGAAGCCGGCTCCATGTCCGCCGCCAAGGCCGCCGGCAAGGTCCGGATGGAGGGTAAGGACTACGTCATGCACGACGGCGACGTGGTCGAGTTCCGCAGCGGATTAGCGTCTGCTAAGAAGTAGGCTGAAGCGCCGTTTCTGCTGGCAGAGAGCCTATTGAAGGGCTACCGATACCTAGTCGGGACTCGCTTGCCTCACCCGCGTGCCTCGAGCGGGGGCGTCTACTGCGCGAGCTGCAACCGCCGCTGACTTAGTTCAATCGGAAAGGCTTTTGATGACGCTCATCCAAACAGTAGTGTGTCCGAATGCCTGACGCTGCTGACAACCCGCTCGCGTTTCTGTCAGCCACCGACCTTGACGCGGTTCTATCGATGCCGTGGGTTACCGATGTTGACTATTCTACGTTGTCTACCGAAGTCGTCGCTGCTGGCCTAATGAGCGCCTCGAAGACTTGGGTTGCGATCCTAGAACGCGATAAAGCCTTCACGGCGGAACTCATTGACCCTGAGCACGAGCGCTGGAGGACTGCGAGCATTCGATTGGCGGGACATTTCATTGCGGCAATGCAGCACGCCGAATCCGCATTAGACGGCGAGGAGTTTCCGCTAGAACCGCTCGTCGGCCTCTTCCGCGAACGCACGTTTAATACCGAATATGGCTACGCCGCCGCTATCGAACGAAAGTTAGTCGCCGGATTCTGTAAGGGCTACAACGCAGCCTTGACCACCGGTCAGATCGGGTCCACAGCCCTATATAATAGTTCGACAAGCTGGGACCTGTTCACTTTTTCTTATATAAGCGACCTGTCTATGTATGCGCTAGTCGCCGAGCATCCTGAACATCTTCGACTTGGGCATCTTTTCGCAAAGGCCGTCGCCGACCGCGCCAAGCAGGCGACGTACGAGCGCGACGAAGTAGACTTCGATCTACGAGAGAGGATGTTGGGGCCCCTCGCTACAAGCAATGAGCTGGGCGATTTAGCGCGCCGTGCTAGCCATATGATTGAAAGGTATGGCGAGAAAGACATCGAAGATCGATTTGAGAAGCAACTGGCTGTCCTGTTTCAATCCTTTGGATTCGTAGTAGCGGAGACGGTACGCGGCCAACGCCGCGTAGATCTAATCTGCATTGCGCCAGCGGATGGCGGCGAATCATATACCATCCTTGTTGAAGCAAAGACGACTACTGCGCCTTATTCTCTGCCAACCAAAGACTCCCGCGCACTACTAGAATATGTGGAGACCTGCCGCAGCAGGCTGAATACACTGGCGGCATTGAAATTTGTACTAATCGTAGGGCAAAAGCCTGCCCAAACCGTTGAGCATAAAATTCGCTCATTAGAGTCCGAGGCCGGTATTACTATCCGGTACTGCGATGCGAATCTGCTGTCCCTTCTTCGGTCGTCTTTTAATGGCCCTTTGAATCCGGGCAGATTTCGCAAGGCGATTATGGAAAGTAAATCTCCGATCCTCTCAAGAGACACCATCCGTTCGATAGCGGATGACTATAATAGCAGTACGGAGACCCATCGTGACTTCATTAGGCGCATGCTTTCCTGAACCGCCTACCGCTTGGCAATTCTCGCCGTGGAGGGATGCATTAATCCCCATCGTATCGCCAACTAACAAGGCGGCGATACTCGGAACCGTCTTCGAGAACCACGGGGATTGGACACTCCCTATGACTCGCGAGCATCCCAAAGCTCCCCCAAGGGAAATGCTCGTCGGCATGATGCGGATGCTCTGGCATGGGCAGCATCACCGTCACGGCGGTCAACCGAGTGCGCCCGGCAATGTGAGTCAAGAGGAGTCCGTTGTTGCGATAGGCATTGCGACGACGCTCGTTCATTGGTTCAGCGCTGGTCTGATCACTCGCACTGCTCGCCCATGATCAGTGACTCAGTTCCATGGAAAGAAGACCTCGCCAAGATTGCTGATCGAGTCGAGCGTCGCGGCATCCAGTCTCGTTGGACGTCTCGTACAGCCTTTTTGGTCGAGCGCGATGTGATGGTCGGTTGTTTCGCCATCCGCAAGTTGCTCGATACTCCCGGGAAGCTGAGCGATGAATGTCGCAGCGAGTTGGTCTCGGTGGTGGCGTATCCGGTGGCCCGAGCAGCTCCGGACTTCTGGGACGCCTATCAGTTTTGGGACTTCTACGACCTCGAGCAAGAACAGTCGAAGCCGGAGAGAATTGGACTGCGTGACCTATGTAACCGAGTCATTCACAGTCTGGTCTTCGGCTTCGAAGGAAGTGAGCACGCTGGTAGTCGATTGAGTGGCATCTTCGTTGCCTCCGACGTCACCAGCAAGAAATCACTGACTTCGATCTCGATTCCTGAACTAGCGAGAGTGTTTCGCGTGGTAGCAGACGATCAAGTCGTCAGTCTTCAGATGGTGCGTGATGCGCAGGGGCGCAACAAGGTTGTGCGCGCATCGAGGAATCTGAGCGACGCAGAAAAGGCCGTAGCTGCAAGGTTCGAGTTGCGGAACCGGCGTGCTTGACGGTGAACCTTCAGCAGCCCAGTCAGGTCATGATTCGCTCTGGAGTCTGCTGGTCGGTGCGTCGCCACCGTCGGCCATCGCAATCGGTGAATTCAATTGTGTAGCTCAGCTTCCCGCTGGCGAGGGGCTCCTGCATGTGGTCGTAAACTATGCCGTCGCCGCTGGCCAACTCGATGTCTACAACCATCTGCCGGTTGGGGATGAGTACTGAGACGGGCTGGTATCGCCCAACGATCTCGGGGCTCTCCAGCGCCCCCGGCTTCCAGGTCGCGTCGGGGTCACTTGGCAGCCGAACGGATTCGAGCGAGACGTCGTAGATCGAGTAGCCGCTGCGATTGACGATTCTTACCGCGAGGCGACCCGGCCGGTAGTCCGTTGCCTGAATCTGTCGAGCTTGCCGCCGCTCGTTATCCATCCGCGCCCGAGCATCGACTCTGAACGATCGCGCGGCGTACACAACTGTAATGAAGGTTAGAAGCGTGCCGGCCGCCGATATCCAGCTCGGCACTGCGGACCCCCAGACATTGGCCATGGCTGTGAGTCTAGAAGCGCGGGGCCTTACCTGGCGAAATGCGGGACTGGCAGAGCGTTGACAGGACTCAAGGTCGAGTTGTAGTCCTGTCGAGTGGTTACTCGAAGATCATCTCGCGGCTACGGAGGCTTGCAATCTCGGTTAGCTGGACAGCCTTGAGCTATCCTGTCGGTCGGTTTCGGCAAGGCGAATCTCCCACTTGAGGGTAACGGAAACATGTCCACTGCCGCCGTAGTCGGCCGTGGGTTCGATCGCAGTGACTTTGCAGAGGACATGTCCGTGAGCGTTGCGCATCACGCCGATGGATCCAATGTCGATCTTGGGAGAATGATGTCCGTAGTCGAGCGCATCGGGATCGTCAATCTCATTGAACTCCTTGGCATAGCGCGCCAGTGCGACTACACCAGGCCGGCCTCCATACATGTAGAGCGCAGAGGCACCGCAATTTGTCCACTGGGTTTCCCATGAAGCACTGTCGGGCTGTTCGTCGACGCTGATAGTGAATCTGCCGCCGTTCATAGTGAAGTCAAACTTTGCGCCTGCGGTCATTCCGGTTCCCCTTGTGAAGACCTGCGTGAAGTCCGCGTTGGCCTCGTGGGCTTGCCTGCGGAGGTCCGCCGGAAAGTCGCGGAGTCGGATGCCATGGTCGCGCAGGTACTTCCAGCCGAGGCGGTTCACCTGAGGGTTGGGGTCGTATTCGCCGATGTGGACGACGGCTACGCCGGCGTCTGCGATGAGTTTTGCGCACGGTATCCGAGATGTTCGGGAGTTTGCGCATGGCTCGAGCGTCGTGTACAGCGAGGTACCGGCAAGGCGGGTGCCCGCTGCGGTGGCCTTTTGGAGAGCTACTTGCTCGGCGTGAAGGCCATCGATCTCACCTTTGTGGCCAGTCGCCAGAATGATGTCGCCTCGGACGATGACAGCTCCGACCCGGGCGTTCCCAGGAGACTTCCTGGCCTCTTCTATCGCTCGTACAGCAAACGCGTGTTCAATGTCCTTGAGCGAGAGGGCATATCCTCCATGATCCATGCGTTTAGATTGGCAGCCCTGCAGCACTCTTGGAACAGAGGGGCGACTTGCAGCCCGGCTGACGCAGGATGCCCTACTGTGTCAGCATGACCCATTGCCTAGTCGATTGGGCCCAGCAGCTTGCACAAACCCACTTGAGTTCACTGCACCGTCGGTGGATGCACGTTCATGGGACAAAAGCCGGTCAAAAGCCGGGACAAGTTGTCCCAACTTTTGTCACAGACACCTCACCCCCGCTTACCTTCCTGACGCCAAAACGGCGCTTCGCGCCGTTGACTCTCTCCACCCACCCAGTCCCCCATCTCACCCCCACTACGTGAACGGGGGCGAGATGGGGGACTGGGTGGGTGGAGAGAGTCATGATCAAGTCAAGTCAGGGAGGTAAGCGGGGGTGAGGTGAAAAGACAAAAGAATCTGGTTGCGTTGGGTGGGTATCGGAAAGTTTGCGATGTGGTTGCGTAAGCGACGGTTCAGCACCTGGCGGTGCTGCTTGCAGCTTATCGAGTCGTGTGCGTGCGTGGCGGTCTACTGATGCGCGAATGAGGGGCCAGTGAGGGATGCGCGTGGCGTGACCGGTTCGCGGGGTTGGTCCGCAAGCTTGCGCTTGCGCGGTCTGGCACGCGGTGTGCTGTCTGTCCCTCCGCCATGGCCCTTTCGGGGCTATCACGAACACGGCGAGCATCAAGGGCGCTGACGCGTCGGCTACGCCGATGGCCTGACGGCCACCCTTGACGCTCACCGCGTCCGTGATCGAGTCGCCCCGGGCCATACCGGAGGGACAAACAGCACGAACTACCTCGCGCGCTCTCGACCGAAGAACTGCGCGGCCGGAGGCCGCGAAAAAGCATCGCCTCCGGCGCGGGGGCCGCCCAGAGGGGCAGAGACAGACGTGACAGTGAGTTCGTTGCGCATCGCCGTTCCGAACACTAGCTGGGCATGAAGGACGCGAAGGCGTCGACGGGAAAGGAAGGAGAAACTGCCAGCTTGGCATGTTCTGTTCAGGAACGTGGCTGATTCCGGCTGGCCGTGACGACTCGAACTTCCGCCACCGATGCAAATTCGCGGAACACGCCTACGGCATAGCAAGATGTCACCGTGCTGCTAATACTGTCGGTCACGGTCGCATTCGTTCTGCTCCTTCTCGTCGTCTTCGCCATCGTGAGATTGCGGACCGCTCGACGGATCACGTGGATGAGGGAAAAGGCGTTAAAAGGCATTCGTTCAGCAAAGAAGATGGCCCGCGGCATGCAACTACTGCCCGCTGTGGTGCTGGCCATCGCTGGCGGCGTGGCGGTCACCGGTTTATCTATGTGGGCTCTTCGAGCTGTTGTGGGTTCCACTCGAAAGCCTAGTGATCCGATAGATATCACCAAACTGGCTCTGGCGATTGCGGCGGGAGTCGGCGGGGTCGTGGGACTGGTCGTTGCATACCGACGTCAACGCGACCTGGAGACTAGCCGATTTATCGATCGATTCGGTGCTGCCGCGGCTCAACTAGGTGCACAAGACCCGGCCGTACGTCTTGCTGGAGTCTACGCCATGGCGGGCGTCGCCGACGAGTCAAATGGTCTGCGGCGACAGCAGTGCGTCGATGTTTTGTGCGGGTATCTCCGAATGCAATATCTGCCAGAATTGGATAAGGGCCAACGAACAAAGCGCGTCGAGCGAACAAAGCGGTACAACAACTCCGAGGTCGAAATAGGGGAGACTGAAGATACCTATGAGCCTCGGAAAGGTGACGGTGAGGTCCGCCGCACGATTGTGCGGGTGATAACTTCTCGACTTACAAAAGAGGCTGAAAATGGTTGGTGGGCATGTACATTCGATTTCAGGGAGGCGGTCTTCGAATCGCCCAGTTTCGCCGATTGCCTTTTCATGGGAAACGTACTGTTCGATTATTCGAGATTTGTCGGTACGGCCACATTTAATCGTTCAAATTTTCGAGGCAACACCAGCTTTAGATGGGTTACGTTCGCCAATGGCGTCTACTTTATTGGTACCGAGTTCAATTCCGTGCGCTTCATGAAGGCGGAGTTTTCTGGACCTACCGAGATGAAGGTGGAATTCCGTGGGCCATCGGACTTCTCGGAATCGCGCTGGGGTGCCTGCAAATTCGACGGATCCAATTTTCATGGCGAGACGCGGTTCGATGGCGCATCATTCGTTAATGCCGACATGCGACGCGTTTCTTTTCTGATGCCGGCACTCTTCCGTGGCGTGAGATTTACCGGCTCCACTCAATTTCATACCTCTACCTCGCGACATTTGATAGACTTTTCAAGATCTAAGTTCAAGGGGCCGGTAATGTTTGGAAAGTCAGAGTTTCGGGGCCGGGCTATATTCGATCTTGTAAAGTTTGAAAATAGCGTATATATGAAGCACTCGGCTTTCAAAGACGGCAAAGTAACGTTTAAGTATGTGCGATTCCGAGGGGCGGCCTACTTCGCTCATGCTTTGTTTGACAATTGTCGAACCAGCTTTGATGGGGCGCATTTCCGCTCCGCGGCAGAGTTCACGTATGCGCGATTTGAAGGTGGCTTGACATCGTTCGATGGAGTGCTATTCGGTGATCACGCGATATTCGCTGATGTCAGATTTTTGGGTGAAACTGTGTTCCGGCAGGTGGGATTCAGTGGTTCACGAACAGATTTTCGTCGCGTTGATTTCGGGTCGCAGCAGATTCTGTTCGATTCGCCGGTAGCGTGGGGTCCGCCTGAGCCTGAATTCGATTGGAATCACCCACTCAGCCGCAGAGACCGCGCCAAAATAGCGAATGGTGAAGAGCTTTCGGTGTTGCCACCTCAACCCCTGAATGTTCTACCCTCGGAGTGGCCTCCGATTGTGAGCGAAGGGGACAGTATCGAGCCTGGAGAGTGACGAAGCGCTTTGCCAACGTCGGGATGTGCTCGTTGGCAAGGATGGGGATTGGTTGGCGGATTATTGAGTCTACGGTCGCGTTGCCATCCTCACGTAGTCGGGCGCACTCATTCGAATGCAATAGCCCTGCCATATCAGTGAGAGGCCGTTTCATCCTCCGCTGTGTCTCCCATTCCGCGCGGCCGTCGAGCTATGCTCGCAGTTTGGTCAGTAAGAAATCGCTAGCGATGGGCAGACTGAATGCGTGGCTAACGTGGCTATCTGTCATGGGGCGGGATGTAGGCTGGCTGCTACTTCGGTGTGATCATCACTGATTGAGGGTTGAACGCCTTGTATCCCCGTGGTGATGGCATAAGCCGGACCTCGCATAGTAGATCGATGATGGAGCGACGTGACGCCAAATCTGCTTGGCGGAAGGCTTCTACCGGCGACGGAGCAAGCAGGATCGCGGAGGCTGCGGCGCCTGTCGTCAATGCCATGCGTTGCGCGTCGAGCTGCGCGATCTGCTCTTCAGCCTCCCGCCGGATCTCGAAATACAGGGCACCGTCGATCAGTTCACGCTTGTAGTCGAATTTGGCGCGTTCGACGCGGTCTCGCTGTGCCTGTAGCTGCCCGTTCAGCGTAGCGATCTGCTCTTCGTCTTCCTTCACCAGAAGGTCGGCTAGATCGGGGCGCGCGAGCATGCCTTCGATGTATTCGAGGACCATCGCGTCGATCGGCGAGCGGACACGCATGATGTGGCCGGCGCAGCGATATCGGGGACCGTGTGTGCGAACGCGGGCGTCGCAGATGCCGCAGAGGAAGAGTCCCGACCCGAGGTGCCGGCGGTCGGTTCCCGCTCGGTTTGTCTTTCGCGCTGGATCGTCCAGTCGGCGTTGGACCTCGAGCCAGAGGGAGTCGGACACGATCGGTTCCCATTGGCCGCGAATGGGTTTGCCGGTGCTGTCGCGGACAACCTCACCGGCGAGCATGCTCCAACCTGCATAGCGCGGATTCCGCAGGATCGCGATCACGGATGTCGGGTTCCATGCGCGGCCACTGCGTGACGGCAGTGCCGGCACCGTCTTCGGAAGGTCCTGAACCAAGGTGCGGTCGCCGACAGCGCGAATGGCTGGTTCAGCCCCGGATAGCGCTGCGGCGATCGCCTTGAGGGACGATCCGTTGGCAAATGCGCGGTAGACATCCTGCACGGCCTTGGCCTCGTCGGGGATGAGTTCGCCATCGAGTGTGTAGCCGGTGGCCCGAATGCCCCGGGGCGGGCGGCCTTTCGCAGCGCGTTGCTGCTGCGCACGGCTTTGCCTGGCGCCCTTGCGTTCCATCTCGGCGCGAGCAACAGCGGCCTTGATTCGCGCGTACATTCGGCCGCCGTCGGTTTGGAGGTCCGCTTCGCCGTTCGCGGTTACCAACCGAAGCCCTTGGCTCTCGGCAGCGTCGATCCAATCCTCGAGCTGGCGAGGCTGTCGCGTGAGCCGGTCGAGATCCCACGTGATCAAGGCGTTGAATCGGCCGGCGCGGTAGTCGTCCACCATCCGGTCGTACGCCGGTCGGTTCTTGACCTTGTCAAACGCCGAAATACTGTTGTCCGTATAGGTTTCAACTACAGTCCAGCCGCGGGTTTGGGCGATCTGTTCGCAGTCCTCGCGTTGCCTCTCGACGGCGAGCCCTTCGCCGGTCTGGTCGAGGCTGACTCGCAGGTAGATGGCGGCGCGGACCGAAACGATGGGCATAGGTTATTTTACTACGGAACCTGGTCGAGTTCCGCTTCAACGTATAGCGGATCAGCGTCTAAGAAGAAGTAGGGGCGGGGCATGTACCGCTCCTGGTAGAGACTTTGCTGAGGCCCCCATCCGGTATTCGGGTGGGGGCTTGCTCGTTTCGCCGGTGCTGTGCGATGGCCGGTTCGGTCAGCGCGGTAAGCGGCATTGCCGGATGTCCCGAGCTGCGGCGCGTCCGCATTGTTCAGGCGCGTGCCCAGCGGCTGTCGCAGGACGTGTCCCAAGGGGTTTCACTCGTCGTCGGGAGGTCATGGTGGGGCGTCGCGTGGAAGCTGTTCGCCGGCGGGAAGGTAGATCGGCTCCGGGCGGATTCCGGCCACGTAGTCGCGGAAGGCTCGCAGATACTCGCCTAGTTCCCGCTCGTCGGCGAACCTGATCCCGGTCGGGTCGAACCATTCCTGCGGTGTCGGGCGTCGCACGATCATGTAGTCCAGGGCTTCGCGCACCTGCACCCCGTAGGTCGGATCCCTGACGCACATATCACGCACCTGCGGGGCGTGATATCGCATTCTGCCGTCGCGGTGAACGTCCATCAGCGGCCACCACAGGGCATCGAAATGCGGGATTTCGTCCCACCACATGGAGCGCAGGGGCTCTTCGGTCCGCGTTCGGCGGCGGGATGGCGGAACTGGTGTCGGGTAGTCGCCGGATACGCCTTTGCTGTCGATGGCGCGGATCGGTCCAGTTCCGAGGTTCACCGGCGGGTACCACACGCCGCGCCACACCGGGACTCCGAGATGGCGAGGATTCAGCGGCAGCGGCGCGGCCAGTGAGATGTCGACCGTGATTCGACGCACGGGTGGCAACGGTCCGTCGGTCACCAGATCTGCCGCCATCGACAAACAGTCCCGTACGTCGAATCCGGTCACACCGATAGCTTTTCCGAACCATGGGCCAGGGCAGTCCCGCACGTCGAATTCGATCCAGAACCGTCGCACCATCGACATATGCGCGCACTCCTCCTCGATCTGCTGCCGAGTGCGCAGCCGAGAGTGGACGGCGTCGTGCACGTGTCGCGGTCCACCTCGACGATCGCCGGGATATCACCCGCACGGTACCAACGTTCGTTCGGCAACCACCACTTGATAATCGGCATGGGTGCGCACTTGGGTCCACTAGCTGGGTGATGCGGCCAGAGGGGCGGCCTTGGGTCGCTGCCGGCATCGGTCGGATCGGTGGGTTGCGTGCAGAGGTTATTCGGCTTCGGAACGCGAGTCGAGCCCCGAGTACGCAACGCTCGGCCGAACGCGACCCGGACGCGGTCCTGCCTCAGATGGTGCCGTCCTGCACCGGATAGTCGATGACGACCGCACCGCCGGTGGCGTAGTTGACGACATCGGCGGCCGCCCGCCGGCCGGGCTGTGATGCCCGTGCCGCGGCCACGGCGTCGCCGTCGGCGAAGTCGGCTTCGAAGACCGCGAAATACGGCGAATCTCCGTTCGGGGCCGCCACGTCGAAGCTGTAGCGCCAGGCAAGCAGGCCGGGCATTTTCATGACCAGTGGAAGGTGGTTGGTCACGTAGTAGTCGCGGAAGTGGTCGGGGTCGGCGGGCTCGGGATACAGGACTACCAACTTGTGCATGACTGCCTCCCGGTGTCTGTGGCTGCGGTGTCCGGTACCGCGGTCGGTTGAATCGTCATATGCGCAGGTTAGGGCTTGATGCATGGTCGAGGGAAAGACCGGAAGGGGATAGACTCAGAACGGATCGTTATCAATCGGCAGGGAGGGTATGTGGCGCCGGATACGGTGAGCCTGCGGTACTTTCTGGTGCTGGCGCAGGAATTGAACTTCACCCGCGCGGCCGCACGGATCGGCATCGCGCAGCCCGCACTCAGTGCCCGGATGCGCCGATTGGAGGCGGAACTCGGTACGAGCCTGCTGGTTCGAAACACGCGTAGCGTCGTATTGACCACGGCCGGTGCGGCTTTGGCGGAGTCCGCGCCACCCGCGCTGGCGGCGCTGGATCGGGCATGGGACACCGCCCGGAATGCGGGGGCCGGTGAACTGGGCACGCTGCGCATCGGATACAGCCTCAGCACGGGAGCCGAGACGGCACCGGCCCTGGTGGACAAGCTAATTCGCAGCAGCCCGGGACTCGACGTCGGCGCGGTCCCGATGGCGACACCGGAGATCTCCCCAGCGGTCGCCGACGGCCGCATCGATGCGGGGATCACTCGCGGTGAACAGCCGGGCCATGGCGTGCGCCGGTTCCTGCTGCGGCGCGAGCGCGTCGGGGTCCAACTGGCGCAGCATCATCCGCTGGCCGGACACCCGGAGATCGAGATCGCCGACGCGGCCGCGTATCCGCTGCGACTTCCCGACCGTGCGGCCAACCCCGTGATCCACGATCAGCTCGCCGCACTGTTCCGCGACACCCGGCCGAGCCCCCGATTCGTCACGCCCGCAGTCTCTTTCGATATCTCTCAGCGCGACCTACGCGACGGGCTCACCCTCGCTCCGGCCGGTGAAGTAGCGGTCACGACACAACCGGCCGGTCTCACGTGGCGACCGCTGCTGGGCGCGCCCACCTTGACAATCCACCTGGTCCTCCCGCGCGTGCAGTCACCACTACACCGCCGCGTCCGCACCGTCGCCAAAACCCTGGCACACGAGCTGCACTGGCTGCCGGACTGACGCGCAGGAGGTCACGCGAGACGGACATCGGCCGCGTGTCATCGATGGTGCGTGAGACCCATCTATTGCTGCTGGTGGCGGCTTGCTGAGCCTGCCGAGAGAGTTGGTGCCGCCACCGCGGGCGGCCAATTCTGAGGCTCGATATTGGTTGGCTTCCGACTGTGGTCCTGGCTCCAGTCGAATGTAGGTGTCGGAGGTCCCCACTGTCTCGGTTCGTCGAACGAGATGGTGCCGCTACCGAAGTCTGCCTCATCGAACCGGGCGTTGCCGGCGAAGGTCACACGATCGAACCGGGCCTCGGCGGCGAAAGTCGCGCTGCCGAACCATGTATTGCCGGCGAAATTCACTCGGTCGAATCGAGCGTTTCCGGTGAAGGTGGCGCCGCCGAATCCGGCGTCGCTTGCGAAGGTGGCGCCGCCGAACCCTGTGTTGCCGGCGAAGGTTGCGTCACCGAACTCGGCGCTGCCGGAGAAGGTCGCCTCGCCGAACTCGGCGTCACCGGAAAAAGTCGCGCTGTCGAATCCTGTATTGCCGGCGAAGGTGGCGTCGCCGAATCCCGCGTCGCCGACGAAGGTCGCGTCGCCGAACCGGGCATTCGCGGAAAAGGTCGCGCCGTCGAATCGGGCGTTGCCGGAAAAGGTTACGTTGCGGAACCGGGCGTTGCCGGTGAAGGTGGCGCCGTCGAAGTGGGCGTTGCCGGTGAAGGTCGCGCCGTCGAACCGGGCGTTGCCCGAAAAGGTCGTCTCGCCGAATCCTGCGGCGCCCGCGAAGGTCGCGCCGCCGAACCGGGCGTCGGCGGAGAAGTCCGCGCCGGCGAACGCGGCGTGGTCGGCGAAGGTCGCGTCGTCGAATCGGGCGTCGCCGGACAGGGTCGCGCCGTCGAACCGGGCGTTGCCGGAGAAGGTTGCGTTGCCGAATCGGGCGTCGCCGGAGAAGGTTACGCTGTCGAACCACGCATTGCCGGAGAAGGTTACGTCGTCGAACTCGGCGTTGCCGGCGAAGGTGGCGCTACCGAACCGGGCGTCGCCGGAGAAGGTCGCGCCGCCCAACCGCGCAGAACCCAGCAACTGTGCACGGCTGAAGTCGGCGTTCTCGAGATAGGCCGTGCGAAAGTCGAAATCGACTGTCGACCAGCTGTATGCGGCCTTGGGCCGAAGGTGGTCGGTAATGACGCGGAGGATGGTTGCGCGAACTTCTCGGTCATTGTGCCGATATTCGTGGTGGTGCTCCCGGTCGTCGGCGCGGGTGTTGTCCGCCGTCGCGCGGTGCTGTTTGACGACCAGTTTGCTCTGGTGGTTGGCGCCGAGCTCCGGGCTGTAGGGCAAGCGGAGGTATCCGCACAGCACGTCGATGCATTGCTGGCGGCGCAGGCCGTCGGATTCGTCGGCGACACCGGCCATCGCGTAGACCCCGGCGATTCGGACCGCGACATCCGTCGCGCCGAGTTGGGCGGCTGCGGCGCCGAAGCGTTCGACAAATCGGCTCTGTTCCAGATCGCGTTGACGCCGGTAGGCGATGACCAGGGCGACTACGCCGCCGACACCGGCGACAACGGTCAATGCGACACGAGTGATATCGATTTCGGCGGCTTGCTTGGTTTCATCGACGGGCGTGAGCCAGCGGAGGAATCCGTAGGCCGCGAAGGCCACAGCCAGTCCGGCGAGCAGCGCTGCGGTGACCGCGGGGAACAGTCGTATTCGTCCCGTCCGGCGGCTGAATGCCGCGCGGGATTCCTTGGTCGACGCCGCCCGCAGCGCGGTCATTCTCGAATGTGCCTGTGCGCGAGGCGCGCTCACCCTCCTGGTCACTGCACGATTCTGCTCGATACCGAAAGTAAGCGCCATCGAGCGTGGAAACGGGCACAGCGCGAGACCTCCTCCGCCGTCGGCGTTCACCAGACCCGTCCGGAGCCTTTCACGGCAACCGGTGGCGACTCGAGAGCCTCGACGACTACTTCACTCGCGACTACCGCAACAACAGGCATGCCCCGAACTTTTCGTGCAAACCTCCGCGTTGATGCGCGAAAACCGCCGAATGCGAGGCGGTTTGCACGATTTGTTCAGCACCGAGGGCCGGCGGCGCTAGAAGTCCATGCCTCCGAGCCCGCGGGGCGAGGATTCGGGTTCGCCGGGCTGTTTGCCGCCGGTGGGATCGCTCGTGGTCGAGTGGTGTTCGGCGGCGAGATCGGTGTTCGGTTCGCGGCGGGGGTGGTGGACCATGGCCCACGCCGAATGTGCCGCTGCCGATATTCGCTGTCCCAGGTGGGCCGCAACTCCTGACATCGGATTACTCCTCGTCGGACGACTGTTCTTGTCTCGCGCATACCCGGTGCTGCCCGGAGCATGCGCTCGCCGCCGAGAGGGCGCTTCGGCATGCAGGCCGGACCGGAAGCGGTATCGAGCGCGGGATATCAGATGACATTCTGCCCTTGGTTGGGCCGGGCGGGGACGTCACGCTCGACAGTGACGAATGGTGGCCCGGTCGAGGGTCGAACCGATCCGAAAGGACAAGGAAGATGAAGCCGTTGTCGGAATCGCTGACGGATCTCGCCGCTCGGGTGAAGCAGTTCGAAGAGTCGTCCGCTGCCGCGCGGGAACGGAGTCGCACCGCGTTGCAGGCTCGGCGGGAGGAGCTGAGCGAGACCCTTCAGAACGAGGGAAACGAGTTCGAGAAGACCGCCGCGGACCTGCGGAAGGCCGCGCAGAGTTGGTGGTCGGACACTCAGGACGCCCTGGAACGCCAGATCGATGCGATGCGGGCCGATTTCCAGAAGTGGCAGGCCGACCTCAAAGCGCAGCGTGCGGAACGGACGGCCGGGGACAGCAAGACCGTTGAACCGGCGAGCAAGGACTGACCAACGATCGCGCCGTAGCCAGGCGGCTGCGGGCGGTGCTCGGCCTCCAGTTCGCCACGCGAAGGGACCACTTCGAATGCCGCTGTGAAATGCCCGCACCCGGCGACGACGGAGAGTGATGCAGATCACTGTCTGGTCCTGTCAGGAATTCGCGCGCTGTCTCGTTCAGGCAGCACGCGAACCAGACAGGAGCGAATCATGAAGCACCGCATCGTCGTTCTCGGGGCCGGATATGCCGGAACCTTCTGCGCCGGATACCTGGCCCGCCAACTGCACGCCGACGACTTCGACATCACCGTCGTCAATGCCGAACCCGATTTCGTCGAGCGGTTGCGGCTGCATCAGCTCGCCGCCGGGCAGGAACTGCGCCATCGGCCGCTGGCGGAGATATTCGCGGGTACGGGCATCCGGTTGCGCGTGGCACGGGTGACCGCCGTCGACGTCGAGGCCCGGACCGTCACTGTCGCCGACGGTTGCGGCCTCGATCGGCTCGAATACGACACATTGCTCTACGCGCTCGGCAGTACCGCCGCCGATCAAGGGGTTCCCGGCGTCCACGAGCATGCCTTCCACGTGACCGCGCGCCCGGCGGCCCTGCGTCTGCGCGCCCGCCTCGACGAGCTGGGCGACGACGGAAAAGTGCTGGTCGTCGGCGGTAACCTGACCGCAATCGAGGCCGCCACCGAACTGGCCGAATCACGGCCGGGACTTCGAGTCGGCCTCGTCACCAGTGGTGAATTGGGTGGCTGGCTGGGCGCGAAGGGCCGCGGTCATCTGCTGCGCGCCTTCGACCGATTCGGCATCACGGTTCACGAGCAGACAACGATCGGGCGCGTCGGGAAGGACGCCGCGGTCGCGACCGACGGCACCGTTTTCACGTCCGACGCGACGGTGTGGGCCGCGGGCTTCGCCGTCCACCCGATCGCTGCCGCCAGTGGTCTCGAGGTGGTCGCCAACGGTCAGATCACCGTCGACCGTCAGATGCGGTCGGTCTCGCATCCGGACGTCTACGTCGCCGGGGACAGCGTCTTCGTCATCGGCGAGAACGGCCGCCCGTTGCCGATGTCCTGTGCTTCGGCCGGATTCACCGGCATGCAGGCGACCGCGGCGATCATCGGCGACCGGACCGGACGCAAGATACCGACGACCTCGCTGTCGTATGTCGGCAACCACATCAGCCTCGGTCGCAGGGACGGGATCTTCCAGCTGGTCGACGGCGACGTGCACGCGAAGTCGTGGGCCCTGTGTGGCCGGCCGGCCGCGGTCGTCAAGTCGAAAATTCTCGACACCGCCGCGTGGAGTCTGAGCCATCCGACCTTCGGGAAGCCGAGTCACAAGTACCGCTGGGCCGGTACCCGAGAGAACTCGGCGCCGGTGGTCGCCGCCTAGAGTCGTGCTCATGGATACCGCCACCGTGGCGAGTTTCGAGGCCAGTCGGAATCGGCTGGCCTCGCTGGCCTACCGTCTGCTCGGCTCGGCCGCCGACGCCGAGGACACGGTGCAGGACGCGTTCCTGCGGTGGCAGGCCGCCGACCGAGGGTACGTCGAGGTGCCCGAGGCGTGGCTGACCAAGGTCGTCACCAATCTGGCGCTCGACCGCCTCCGTTCGGCGACAACGCGGCGCGAACGCGCGGTCGGCGCCTGGATGCCCGAACCGTTGCTCGACGGCGACCCGATGCTCGGCCCGGCCGATACCGTCGAGCAGCGCGAATCGGTGACCCTGGCGGTGCTCATGCTCATGGAGCGACTGTCGCCGATCGAACGTGCCGTTTACGTACTGCGCGAAGCCTTTTCGTACAGCCACGCCGAGACGGCCGAAATCCTCGACATCACCGAATCCGCGAGTCAGCAATATCTGCACCGGGCGCGACGTCGAATCGCCGCCGCCGGCACGACCACCGAAACGGACCGGGCAACTGCGCGCCGGATCGTCGAGGCGTTCGTCGCCGCCGCCTCCTCGGGCCGGACCGAACAGCTGGTGGCACTGCTGACCGACGACGCGACCGGCATCTCCGACGGCGCCGGTCTGGGATGGGCCGCGAAATTCATCCGGTACGCGACGCCGCAGCGGATCGCCGGTGCGGTGCGGGCCGGCTTCAAACCGACTCCGGCGAAGCGCAAACTCGCCGGCGGCTCGCCCGCCATCCATGCCGCTGTGGTCAACGCCTGTCCGGCCATGCTCGCCACGCTCGACGATCGCGTTGTGGGTGTGCTGATCCTGGAGGTCCGCGACGACAAGATCGCGGGCGTGCGCGGTATCGCCGCCCGGCAGCGACTCGGCCGCCTCACCGAGGAATGGCAGCGGCAGGAACACGATGTCCCGCTGATCGAATCGTGGTGACTACGAGCGGCCTACACCTGCTCGTCCAGCACCGCCAGGACCGCCGAGGTGTCGTGATAGTACGGCCGAAACTCGGTGATGAGACCGTCTCGAAAGCTGATCCATTGCAGCAGTGAGGTTTCGAGTTCGCGTCCCGTGCGGCGCGCCCGCAAGCGCCCCCGGCTGTAGACGACGACTCGGTCGCCGTCGCTGAGAAACTGCTGGTCGTCGAACCATAGTCCGTCCCAGCTGTCGCCCATTGCGGCGATGAACTGCCGGAAGCCGTCGTGTCCGCGCCATTCGCCCCCGTAGGGCAGGCTCGATGCCTGGTACATGACGACATCGGATGCCAGATGCCGAGCCATCTCCCCGAACTCGGCCCCCTCCGTGAGATAGGCCGCTTCGGCCGCGTAGAACGCTCGCAAGGTGGTCATCACATCCGCCGTCATGCCCACGATCTTGGTGTTCGCGGCCTTGCCGTGCTGGCGAGAATTCGACGTCGTGATGGGCGATCAATCGTCGTAATGTCCGCCCACACCGATGATGACGATCTCGGTCTCGGTCACGTAGTAGATCAAGCGATGTTCCCGGGTTATTCGCCTCGACCAGTTTCCGGCGAGCTGGTGTTTGAGTGGCTCGGGTTTTCCGATACCTCGGAAAGGGTCGGCGAGGACTGCGGTGATCAGTTTGTTCGCCGCCCGCAAAACCGTTCGATCCCGAGTGAGCCACGACGAGTAGGTTTCCCAGCCGTAGGATGTGAAGACCAGCTTCCGGTCAGGCATCCGGGTCCAGCAACTCTCGCGCTTCGATCTCGCCTCGTTGCGCTTCGAGCGCCGACTCCAGCAAGCGAACCCCGCCGTGGGTCGCGAGTACGTAGAGCGTCTCCTGAATGGAATTCCAATCCGATTCCGCGACCAGAACCGCGTTTTCGCCGCTCTTCGTCACGACGGTGACCGTGTCGTGGTCGTCGTTGACCTGCTGTACCAGAGAAAACAGCTGTTGGCGCACGGTGGAGATCGGTAATGCGGTCATGGCGGCCCCTTCGTCTATCTTGTACAAGATATCGTACAAGACGACGCGGTGGGTGACGCAACGATCGCCGGCGAGCGGGTCCTCGCGGTGTCGGGCAGGCCGGCGCTGATCCATACCTGTTCGACCAAGTCGCCGGGCGGCGTCTCGCCGGTCGCGAGCCGGGTGAGCAGGTCGATGCCGACCGCCCGGACGAGCGGTGCGGCGAACGGATCGTCGATGAGCTCCGGATCCGCGCGCGTCGCAATCGCCCGGGCCGCCGCAGCCATGGTGGCGGTCGAACCGACGCCCGTCGCCGGATCCCAGATGTCTCCGTCGTGCCTGGAAGTCATGGTCTCCCTTGTCTGCACCGTAGCTCGCTGTCACCGGTACGGATGTGAGCTATTGCGTTGTCGGGGAACGATTCCCGTGGTCACGCCACGATACGCCCGCCGATCGTCCGAGCCGCTGAGATTCTCGAACGCTCATACGGAGATGACCCGGCGCCCGCGAGCGTGGCCGGCCCGGCTGTCGATGTGTGCCGCGGCCGCCTCGGCGAGCGAGTACGACTTTTCCACCGGGATATGAAGCTTCCCGCGCGCGATGAGATCGGCGGCCTCGCCGAGCGCATCCGGCATACTTCCCGCTACGCCGGAGAATCGGACGCCGAACTCGGGTGCGCCGAGGTCGGCGATGGTGATCACCCGCCGTGGGTCCCCGGTCAGTTCGACGAGTTCGCGGAGGACGCCCGAACCGGCCAGATCGAGGGCCGCGTCGATACGCCCGAGTCGGCGCACGCGCTCGACCCAGCCCTCGCCGTAGGTGGTGGCGACGGCGCCGAGGCTGCGGAGATAGTCCTGGTTGGCCGCCCCGGCCGTGCCGATGACCGTGATGCCGCGCTCGCGGGCGATCTGGAGCACGGCCGATCCGACGCCGCCGGATGCGCCGCTGACCAGCAGGGTCTGTCCGGGCCGCACGCCCGCCTGGTCGATGACGCGCAGTGCCGTCTCGACCACCGAGGGGTAGCCGGCCGCTTCGTCGAACGGCAGCCCGTCGGGCATGTGGGCCCAGGCGGTCAGCACCGCGAACTCGGCGTAGGTGCTCGAACCTTCGCCGAAGACATGGTCGCCGATCGCGAAACCCGTTACGCCCTCGCCGATTTCGTCCACCGCGCCCGCCGCGTCCTGTCCCACTCCGGCGGGCAACTCGATGGGATGGGCCTGCTGGAACTGGCCTTCGCGAATCCGCCAGTCGACGGGGTTCACGCCTGCCGCGCGCACGGCGATGCGGATCTGCCCGGGATCCGCGTGGGGCTCTTCAGCATCGACGAGTCGCAGGACTTCCGGACCGCCGAACTCGGCGAAGCTCACCTTCTTCATACGGCTGAGATCTTCGCGATGATCGAGGGAGCGTGGGCGGTCGCACCCGGGGCCGATTCCGCTGCGGGATAAGCGATTACGTGCCGCCGCGGAATCGACTCCGGTGGGTTCAGCCGGCGACCGAACGGAAGAATTCGCGAATATCGGTGACAAGCTCCGTCGGCGCCTGGAGCGAAGCGAAGTGGCCGCC
Source organism: Nocardia sp. 852002-20019_SCH5090214 (assembly GCF_001665865.1). Classification (NCBI taxonomy): domain Bacteria; kingdom Bacillati; phylum Actinomycetota; class Actinomycetes; order Mycobacteriales; family Nocardiaceae; genus Nocardia; species Nocardia sp. 852002-20019_SCH5090214. The sequence goes on from NZ_LZMK01000021.1 coordinate 92,280, forward strand.
CGCGGGGTATTCCTTCCAGCGCACGACCGTGTTGGCCGCCTCCGCCAGGCCCCGCACGGCCCGATCGCCCCGGAAGTTCGCGACCCCGGTGGGCACGCCCGAGGGCTCGGGTTTACTGCCCCACGACGCCCCGGACTCCCGGTAGATGCGGGCCGCGGAGCCGGCGGTGCCGGTGAGCCAGTAGGTCGAGACGTCGGTCAGGATCATGTCGCGGTCGATCGGCGATTGATCGGTGGCAGTCGGATCCCAATCGACGAACCATTCGAGATTCCAGGCGAGCTGGCCCACGGGTGAGTCGTTGAGGGCGTAGGCGATGGTCTGGGGCCGCAAGGCCATCTGGGTCGCGTAGCCGTTGTGTCCGTACCACCACATCTGGTTCGCGATCGCCTTCGCGCGATCCGCCTCCGACAGGTCGGCGAGTTCCCGGCCGGAGCCGCTCGCGGTCGCGGCGTCGGCCAGCGCGTTCACATGCACACCGATCACCTTGTCCGGTGCGACCCGCCCCAGGGCCGGGGAGATGAGACTGCCGTAGTCGCCGCCCTGGGCGCCGTAGTCTTCGTAGCCGAGCCGTGCCATCAGCGTTGCCCAGGCGCGCGCGACTCGCGGTACGTCCCAACCGGTTTCGCGGGTGGGTCCGGAGAATCCGAATCCCGGTACCGACGGCGCCACCACGTGAAATGCGTCGGACGGATCCCCGCCGTATGCGCGTGGATCGGTCAGCGGTCCGAGGATGTCGAGGAAGTCGGCGGGCGTGCTGGGCCAGCCGTGCGTGACGATCAGCGGCGTCGCGTCGGGCTCGGGGGAGCGAACATGCATGAAATGCACTGTCTGGCCGTCGATTTCGGTCACGAACTGCGGGACTTTGTTCAACCTCGCCTCGTGTTCGCGCCAGTCGTAGCCGGTGCGCCAGTACTCGGCCAGATCGATCAGGTAGTCGCGATCCACGCCGTAGGACCAGCCGACACCGGGCAGGGCATCGGTCCAACGGGTGCGGGCGAGCCGGAAATTCAGTTCGTCCAAGTCTTCCTGCGGGATATCGATGCGGAACGGGGTGATCGTCGTATCGGTCATGAGAAGAGCATCCGTCCCGTATAGGACGGAAACGGTCCTACACATGCGCGATGATCGATTCATGCCCGAAACCACGCCGGCGCGGCTGTTGCGGCTGCTGTCGCTGTTGCAGACACATCGCGACTGGACCGGAACGGAACTGGCCGAACGACTCGACGTCACCACCCGCACCATCCGGCGCGACGTGGATCGGCTGCGCGAGTTGGGATATCCGGTGCACGGCGTGCTGGGACCGGTCGGCGGATACCGACTCGGCGCGGGTGCGTCACTGCCGCCGCTGCTCCTCGACGACGACGAGGCGGTCGCCGTCACGATCGGACTGCAGACCAACACCACCGGCACTGTCGCCGGCATCGAGGAGACCTCGCTGCGCGCGCTCACCAAGATGGAACAGGTACTTCCGGCCCGGTTGCGCCACCGCGTCGACACACTGCGTGGCGCGGTGGTCGCGATGCCGCCTCGCTACGACCCCGGTCCCGCCGTCGACGCCGACCAACTCACCGCCATATCCGCCGCCATCCGCGCCGCCGAGACGCTGCGTTTCGACTATCGCAGCCACACCGGTGACGACTCCCGGCGCAGCGTCGAGCCGCACCGCATCGCGCATTGGAGCCATCGGTGGTATCTCGTCGGCTGGGACCGCGACCGGGCCGACTGGCGTACCTTCCGCGTCGACCGCATGTCGCTGCGGACGCCCAACGGCCCGCGCTTCGCGCACCGGCCGTCGCCCGACGGCGATGTGGTGGCCTACCTGCGCCGCACCATGGGCTTCGCGATGTGGCCGTACCGGTCGGTCATGCGCGTCCATGTCCCGGCCGAGCGGCTCGCCGGCCGCATCGAAGGTCTGGTCACCCCCATCGACGAGCACACCTGCCGACTCGAAATGGGTTCGGACTCCTACGCTTTGGTGGCCCTGGTGGTCGGCATGCTCGATGTGGAATTCGAGGTCGAATCTCCCCCCGAACTGGCGGAACACCTGAGGGCGCTCGCGAGCCGATTCACCCGAGCGGCAGGTGGATAGAGGCCGCGATACTCGCACCGTTCAGCCGGAGAGAACGGGCCGGGCAGGGCGAGTGGCTCCCTGCCCGGCCTCGCTCGATCAAGGACGCTCAGGACGACCCGGTGCCGGCGCCGAGTTGGCCGCCTGCGCCGAGGTTGATGCCGAGCAAGCTGAGAAAGAGGTTGAATGCGGTGGACAGGTCCATAGGACTTCTCCTGTCGTTGTCGATACATGATTTCTTTCCGACACGATTTTCAGTTGTATGGCGTTTATCGGGCCGGTTCCGCGACCTGTTAGCAGCGTTTCGTGAAAATGATTCGGATCACATCAAATGAGTTGCAGATCGCTGGAGCGGGTAATTAGGTCATGCGTCCAATATTCGAGTTCGCCGCTATGACGACGCTGTCACGTCGGTGCATAAATGACGTATCTGACCAGCTAGCAGCGGTTTTTATTGGATAAAATTCGTATTTTCGAATTCGCGGAGGCTACTCATGTCCGAAGGTTTGGATCTTCCACTGCAGGCAGCTTGGCATACCCAACGAATCGAGGGTGAAACCCAGAGAGTTCGCTCTTTTCCGACCGATAATTTCTACGCGAGGCCGGACGTCGGGGAGCAGTACGAACACCGCTTCGTCCGCGGTCCGGAGGGCACCGTCGTCGGCTCGGCCGAGGACATCGGCTGACGGCGGACACACCACCGGAAGACGTCGGATTCACCCCGAACGGTGGAGCAACCACCGGTTGTGAACAGCGATACTGGCCGAGGAGCGCCGTTGTCATTGATCACCGTTTCGAGGAAAGTGAGGATGATTCCCGATGTCCACTCATCAGGCTGTGCACATCCGATCCGCCGGTGACGCGTTGAAAGTGGTGGAGGTCGACACCACCGCGCCGCCCCGCGACCATGTGCGGATCCGGGTCTCGGCGTGTGGTGTCTGCGGCACGGATCGGGCGTTCGCCGGTGGCGGATTTCCCGGCATGTCCTGGCCGCTCACCCTGGGACACGAGATCGCGGGCACCATCGCCGAACTCGGCGACGGTGTGGACAACTACGCGCTCGGCGACCGCGTCGCGGTGGGCTGGTTCGGCGGGCACTGCGGCGAGTGCATTCCCTGCCGGCAGGGAGATTTCATTCATTGCGTGAATCTGCGGGTTCCCAGTTGGCACTACCCCGGCGGATATGCCGAGTCGGTGACGGTCCCGGCCAACGCGCCGGCCCGCATCCCCGACGAGTTGTCGTTCAGCGAGGCAGCGCCGATGGGGTGTGCCGGCGTCACCACCTTCCACGCCCTGCGTGAGAGCAGGGCACGGCCCGGCGACCGCGTCGCGATCCTCGGCATCGGCGGACTCGGACACCTGGGCGTTCAATTCGCGCGTGCGATGGGCTTCGAAACGATCGCGATAGCGCGCGGTGCGGGCAAGGCCGAGGACGCCCGCGCGCTGGGCGCCCACCACTACATCGACTCGACCGCGGTCGAGGTCGGCGAGGCATTGCGGGAACTCGGGGGCGCGGCGGTCGTCCTCGCGACGGCGGGCAATTCCGCCGCCATGGCCGATACGGTCGGCGGGCTGCAGCCGCGCGGTGAACTGATCACCATCGGCGTCACGGCCGATCCGCTGCCCATCAGCCCGATGCAGCTGATCGTCCCCGGCCTGCGCGTCATCGGCCATCCGTCCGGCACCGCGCGCGATGTCGAGGAAACGATGGAGTTCGCGGTGCGATCGGGTGTCCGCGCGCGCATTCAGGAACTACCGCTCGAGCAGGCGGCGCAGGCCTACGCCGATATGGAGCAGGGCCGCGCCCGCTACCGCATGGTCCTCACGATGTAATGCGGTGACCAGCGCAAACTCCATATCAGCGATCGTGTCAGGCCGACGTCAGGGGCGTATCAGCCGGCCACCGCACAGTTGTCCCCATGAACAGCACAGCAATTGCCGCCTCCGGGTTGCGGAAGGCGTACGGGGACAAGACGATCCTCGACGGGATCGACCTGACCATCGAGGCCGGGACGATCTTCTCGCTGCTCGGCCCCAACGGGGCCGGGAAGACGACGACCGTGAACGTGTTGACCACGTTGGCGAAGGCCGACGGGGGAACGGCTCGGATCGCGGGACACGACCTGGCCACCGAGGGCAAGGCCGTGCGGGCGGCGATCGGGGTGACCGGGCAGTTCGCGGCGGTCGACGATCTGCTGACGGGAGAGGAGAACCTGCGGCTGATGGCGGGGCTGCATCGCCTGCGCGGGGATGCCGGCAAGCGGGTGGTGGCCGAACTGCTGGAGCGGTTCGATCTGGTGGAGTCCGCGGGTAAGCGGGCGGCGACCTACTCCGGCGGTATGCGCCGGAAGCTGGATCTGGCGATGACGTTGGTCACCAAACCGCAGATCGTGTTCCTCGACGAGCCGACGACCGGCCTGGATCCGCGCAGCCGGCGCACCATGTGGGACATCGTGCGGGAGTTGACATCCGAGGGTGTGACGATCTTCCTCACCACCCAGTATCTCGAGGAAGCCGATCAGCTGGCCGACCGGATCGCGGTACTCGACCAGGGCCGCCTCGTCGCCGAAGGCACCCCCGACGACCTCAAGCGCCTGGTGCCCGGCAGCCACATCCAGCTCCGGTTCGCACAACCCGAGGAACTGGACGCGGCGGCGCACAGCCTGCCCGGCGCCACCCGCGACGACAGCGCACTGACCCTGCGCGTGCCCGGCAACGGCGGCACGAAATCGCTGCGCCACCTGCTGGATCGGATCGCCGAATCCTCGGTCGAGGCCGAGGAGGTCACCGTCCACACCCCCGATCTCGACGACGTTTTCCTTTCCCTGACCGGTCACGCGACCACGGAGGTTTCCCCGCGATGAGTACGATCACCCTGCCCGCACCCCTGTCCGATGCGTCGATGATGTTGGGCCGCAACTTCACCCACATCGCCCGCACTCCCGTCACCATCTTCAACGCGGCACTGATGCCGGTCGTGATGATGCTGATCTTCGTCTACGTCTTCGGCAATGCCTTCGATGTCGGCGGCCACTACATCGATTACGCCACACCGGGTTTGATCCTGCTGGCCATCAGCTACGGACTGTCCGGCACCGCGGTGTCGGTGAGCTCCGACATGGCGAAGGGCATCATCAACCGGTTCAAGGTCATGGACGTCTCCCGCAGCGCGATCCTGATCGGTCACGTGGCGGCGACCATGCTGACCAACCTGGTGGCCATCGCGGCCGTCATCGGTGTGGCCTTCGCGCTGGGCTTCCGCCCGCCGGCGAGTGCGACGGACTGGCTGGCCGCCATCGGCATCATGGTCGCGACCTCGTTCGCGGCGTCGTGGCTCACCGTCGCGCTGGGAATGGCCGCGAAGACGCCGGAATCCGCCGGTATGAGCGTGGTGCCGCTGATCATGCTGCCCTTCGTGAGCAGCGCGATCGTGCCGGCCGACAAGATGGGCCAGGGCATCCGGCAGTTCGCGCAGTACCAGCCGTTCACGCCGATCATCGAATCACTGCGCGGATTTCTCGAAGGACACCCGTCCGGCGGCTACACCGCCGCCGCGCTCGCCTGGTGCGCCGGATTCGCCGTGGTCGGATTCTTCTGGTCGCGTGCCACGTTCAACAAGCGAGCGTAGCCGCCGCCAATTCTTCCCAATTCGCTTGTGTCCCTTCCGTCGTCGCCTCGGTGAACCGCTGGTCATCGAGGCGACGTCGTGCTGTCTGCTCGATCCGCTCCACATCCGGCTGGGATCGGTCGACCAGTCCGCGAACCGCGGCACTGGCCGCCAGCAACCGGACCGCCTGTTCGTCCTGTCCGGCCCGCGACGCCAGATCCGCGATTCCCACCAGTATCAAGGCGGTGAGCGGTGCGTAGCCGGCGCCGGCCGAGGCTCGCAACGCGGCGGCGTGCAGTGGGCGTGCGACATCCAAATCTGTTGTGAGACAACCGAGTTGATGGTTAGTCAAGGCGTCGACGTAGTTCCGGTCGGTGTCGCCGCCCTGCATGGAAGTCGCGATCTCGATCTGCCGGCGGGCTTGTTCCGTATCGCCTTGCCAGCGGGCCAGTTCTGCCTTGGTGAAGGCGAATTCGGCCAGAGCGTTCGGCCAGGCGGACCGGTCCGCGTACCGCTGCGCCTCGGTCATGGCGTCGGCGCTCGCCTCCGCATCGCCCAACAGCCAATACAATTGAGCCTGGCGCGCGCGGATCAGGAAGACGTCCTCGATGGCGCCGACCTCGGTGACGACCGCGATGGCCTCGTCGAGATGTGCGCAGGCGGTGGCGAATTCGCCGCGCATGGCGATCCTGTTCGCCAGCTCGGTCAGGGCGAACGACATTCCCCAGCGCTCGCCGAGCGCGCGGAATTCTGCCAGTGCCGTCTCGAGATGCTCGTCCGCCTCCCGGCCGGGGAAGCCGAGGGCGATCCGCGCCTTACCCACCTGTAACCGGGACAGCGCACGCACCCACGGATCGTCGTGGGTGAGCAACGGTTCGAAGGCGGTCAGGAACTCGTCTCCGCCGCGCAACATGCGTTGCAGGGCGCCGATGAATGCCAGAAGCGGATAGTCGGATTCGCTGTTCCGGCCGAGGTGGTAGGCCTTGTGGACCCATTCGGCGACCTGGTGCTCGTCGTTCGGGCCGGAACTCATGAAATGCACGATCAGGCCGTAGACCCTGGCCCGGAATTCGTCGTCGCCGGTCTCCGCCGCGGCGCCGGCACTGCGTGGTGAATCTTCGCTGCCGCCTTCGTGCCCGCCGATTCGTGCGGTTGTATCGGCGGCACTCTCGAGGGCACTGCGTGGTGATGCTTCGCTGCCGCCTTCGTGCCCGCCGATTCGCGCCGCGGCGGTGATCAGTTCCATCCCCTCGGCTTTGTGCCCGCCGAGCCACCAGTACCAGCCGGCGGCCGCCGCGAGCCGCAGCGCGCCCGCCGTGTCGTCGTCGGCGAGCGCGCCGCGCAGGGCGGCCGCGATATTGTCGTGTTCGGCCTCGAGCCTGGCGAGCCACTCCAGCTGCTCGGCGCGGCGCAGATGCGGCTCCGCGGTGTCGGCGAGGGTCGTGAAGTACGAAAGATGGTGCCGGCGAACGCGTTCCGATTCGCCGGCCGCGACCAGGCGGTCGTATGCGTACTGTCTGATCGTTTCGAGCATCCGGTAGCGGGGTTCGCTGTCGGCCGTGTTGAGCAGCAGCGACTTCTCGGTCAGTGCCGTCAGCAAGTCGAGCACCTCCCACTGCTCGACTTCCCCCGGTGCGTCTGAGATGGCGCAGATCTGCTCGGCCGCTTCGAGACTCGCACCGCCCGCGAAGACCGCCAGCCTGCGCAGCACCGTCCGCTCCGCGTCGGTGAGCAGTTCCCAGCTCCAATCGACCACCGCGCGCAACGTACGGTGCTGCGGGATGGCGGTGCGGCTGCCGCCGGTGAGCAGGCGGAACCGATCGTCGAGGCGGTCGGCGAGCTGGTCCAGGGACATGGTGCGCAGCCGGGCCGCGGCGAGCTCGATGGCCAGCGGTATGCCGTCGAGGGCACGGCAGACGCGCGCGATGGTCGACAGGGTGGCGGGATTCGTCATATCCAGATCGGTCCGGACCGCGCCGGCCCGGTCGCGCAGCAACTGCACGGCGGGGGAGGATTCGATCTCGGCCGGTCCGGCGTCCTCGTCCGGCAGCGCCAGCGGCGCCACCTGCCACAGCGCCTCGCCCGTGATGCCGAGCGGTTCACGGCTCGTGGCGAGAATCCGCAGGCCCCGGCATTCTCCGAGCACCCGGTGGGCGAAGGCCGCCGCGGCGTCGATCACGTGCTCACAATTGTCCAGGATCAGCAGCGTCTCGCGGTCGCGGATCGCCGCGACGAGCCGGTCGACCGGTTCCGCATCCGGTGCGCCGCCGAGCAGTGCGTCGCGCAGCCCGAATGCGGCCAGCGCCGACTGCGCCACGTCACCGCCGGCGCCGACGGACGCCAGTTCCACCAGCCAGGCCCCGTCCGGCAGATCGTCGAGCAGGGTGCGTGCGGTTTCCAGCGCCAGCCTGGTCTTCCCCGAGCCGCCCGGACCGGTCAAGGTGGTGAGCCGGTGGTTCGCGATGAGTTCGCGCACGGCGGCGATGTCGGTGTATGTGCCGACGTAGCTGGTCAATTCGGCCCGCAGGTTGGTCTTGCGTTCGCTGTCTCGCGGTCCCGCTTCGCCGCGCAGCAGGGCCACGTGTAGATCGGACAGTTCCGGTGCGGGATCCACACCCAGGGTGTCGGCGAGTGCTTCGCGGGCCCGCTGGTAGACGAGCAGGGCCTCGGCGCCGCGGCCCGCCGCGGCCAGGGCCCGCATCAACGCGGCGACCAGTCGTTCCCGGACCGGATGCCGGGCCACCAACTCCGTGAGTTCGGCGACCAGTTCCGGTCCGCGCCCGAGGCGAATCTCCGCTTCGTACAGGTCTTCCAGCGCTGCCAGCTGCAGCCCCTCGAAGCGGGTGACCACCGCCTCGACCGCCGCACTGTCGCGCATATCGATGTCCTGCATCGGCGCCCCGCGCCACAGCACGAGGGCCTCGCGCAGCAGGTGCGTCTGCCGGACGACGTCGCCGCCACGCGCCTGATCGAGGAGCCGTTCGAACCGCAACGCGTCGACCGCGTTCGGATCCACCGCCAGCCGGTAGCCGCCCGCCTGCCCGTCGAGCGAACCGTCCGGCAGCACCCGGCGCAGCCGGGAAACCAACGCCTGCAACGCATTTGCCGCGTCGGCGGGCGGTTGCTCACCCCAGATCCAGTCGACCAGCGTCGCTTTGGGGACCGCGCGGCCGGGTTCGAGTGCGAGGGCGATCAACAGCGCCCGCAACCGGGCGCCCGGTACCTCGATCACTGCACCGTCATCTGCCCGGATGTCGAGCGTTCCAAGCATCCCGATTCGCACCCGGATCATTCTGCCGTGGTCGGCCGGCCCGTGTGAGATCGCCCGGTCCACGGCTGACAAGAACACCGGAGAGACCGGAATCGACCCGCGTGACCAGCGGAAACAGTATGTCAGCGGGCATGTCAGCCCGGCATCAGCCCGATATCAGCCGGGTTGGCGACAGTAGTTCTCGTGAACAGCACAGCGATCCGCGCCGCGGACCGGTTCACCGGCCGGGTCCCCCGATCCCGCCGCCCGATTCCCAGCAGAGCCCAGGAGAACACCATGCCTACCTTCCAGACCCCGGAACCGATCGCCGTCGCCGTCGAGGTGCTGTCCGGCACCGTCACTGTCATCGCCTCCGACCGCACCGACACCGTCGTCGCGGTCCGTCCCGCCGACGCGGCCAAGAAGGCCGACGTGCGCGCCGCCGAGCAGACGCGGGTCGATTTCGCCGACGGCGCCCTCACCGTGACGACGCCGAAGGACTGGCGAACCTACACTCCCTTCGGCGGCAACCCGTCGATCGAGGTGACCGTCGAGGTGCCGACCGGTTCCGCTTTCCGGGGCACCGCCGGTGTGGGCCGAATCCTCGGCGCCGGCGAACTCGGCGACTGCGTGCTGGAGGTGTCGGCCGGGGACATCGTCGTCGAGCGTCCGCTCGGTTCGGTGACAGCGAAGACCGCCCAGGGCAATATCCGGATCGGCGAGGCCACCCGCGGTGTGCTGCGGCTGGAGACCTCGGTGGGCGATCTGGAGGTCGGTATCCGTCCGGGTAGCGCGGCGCGGCTGGAGACCACGGTGGCGAGCGGCGCCGTGCACAACCAGCTCGGGCCGGTCGACGGCGCGCAGGACGACGAGCACACCGTGCGGGTGTATGCGCGCAGCGCCCTCGGCAACGTCGTCATCCAGCACGCGTCCGCCGCCTAGTTCCCCTCGATATCCGCCGATCCGTCTCCCGAGAGGAATACGCCATGACCCGAACGGTTCCCGTCCCGCACGGCCTGCCCATGGAACGCGATGCGGGCCCCTTCGATCCGCCCCGCGAGATCACCCGCTTGCGTGATGCTCACCCCGTCGGCCCGATGATCTTCCCCGACGGACACGAGGGCTGGCTGGTCACCGGATACGACGAGGTGCGCAGCCTGCTGGCCGACCCGCGCTTCAGCTCGCGCCAGGACATCGGCGTTCTGCATGTGCCGTACGAGATTCCGGGCATGCCGGTCGCCACCGAGCCGTCGCCGCAGATCCCGGGCGTCTTCATCGCGATGGATGCGCCGGACCATACCCGGTTGCGGCGCAAGCTCGTCGGCGCCTTCACCGTCAAACGGATGAAGCAGCTCGAAGACCACATCGTGGACGTCGTCGAGCGGCAACTGGAGGCGATGGCCCGGCTGACCCCGCCGGTCGACCTGGTGGCGGAGTTCGCGCTGCCGGTGCCCTCGCTGGTGATCTGCGAACTGCTCGGCGTTCCCTACGAGGACCGCGACACCTTTCAGGTCAACTCGGCCAAGTTCCTCGTCAAGGACCAGGCGCTCGAGGAGAAGATGGCGGCCTACGGCGCGCTGACGTCCTATCTGGCCGAACTGGTCGTCCGCAAGCGCGCCGAACCGGGTGAGGACATCCTGTCCGACCTGGCCCGCCACGACGACCTCACCGTCGAGGAGCTGACCGGCATCGCCTTCCTGCTCCTGCTGGCGGGGCACGAGACCACCGCGAATATGTTGGGGCTCGGCACATTCGCGCTGCTCGAGCATCCGGAGCAGGCGGCCGAACTGCGTGCGGATCCGGCGCTGGTTCCCGATGCGGTCGAGGAACTGATGCGCTATCTCTGCGTCGCCGACATCTTCTACCGCTACGCCACCGACGACATCGAACTGGGCGGTGAAACCATCGGCAAGGGCTCGACCGTCGTCGTCTCGCTGCTGGCCGCCAACCGCGACCCGCGCCGCTTCGACGACCCCGACACTCTCGACGTGCATCGCACGGCCCGCGGCCACCTGTCCTTCGGCCACGGCATGCACCTGTGCCTCGGTCAGCAACTGGCACGGATCGAAATGCGCGCCGGATTCGCCGGCCTGCTACGCCGCTTCCCGACCCTGGCCCTCGCCGTCCCGGCCGATGCGGTGAGGTTGCGGACCGATATGAATATCTATGGGGTGCACGAACTTCCGGTCACGTGGACGGATGTCGCGGAGTAGCCGGAGCGGTCGGGCGCGGCGGTTCAGGCGGCCGGGGTGATGTGCTCGGCCGATCCGCCGATCACAGCCGCATCGGGTCCGGCGAGGGTGCGGATGAAGGCCAGTTGCGCGGCCCGGCCTTCGGCGACGACGCGCTCGAACTGGCCCGGGATCAGCGGGGCCCGCGCCGACCGCGCGAGGTTGACGGGTATGCGCAGCACGGGATACCAGGGCAGGGTGCGACTGGGCAGGCCGAGTCGCTTCATGGCGGACGGGCCCAGATACATCATCGCGATCGACAGGTGCTGGGACCGGGCGATCCGCCGCCGCAGTCCCGGCAGCCGGTCGTAGTGCCAGCCGAGCGGTTCGTCACGCATCGGGATCGCGAGTTGGCGGGAGGTGTCGTCCGGGTTCGTGATGGCGGTCATCGTGTGGTAGAGAATGCGGACGCTGTCGCGAAAGTCGTTGGGCAGGAAGCGTTCCTCGACACCCATCACCCAGCCGACGTAGCGGGCCAGGTGGGCCATGGCCTCCGCGTCGCGGGGCGTGATGACGACGCCCATGCCGATGGCGCCGATCATCGGGGCGATCAGCGCGCCGACCAGTGTGGCGGCCATATCGGTCTGATTGATCGGCAGTCCCCACTCCTCGGCCCGCCAGTCCGGCATGGCGGCCACGTGGCGCCGCACCAGCGAGTGGATCAGCCGGACGTGCACGGTCGAGCGAAAACCGTTGCCGCCCGGCGCCATTCCGCCGGTCGCGGTGACATCCATCGCCCACTGCGTGGTCTCGGCGAATCGCTTGGCCGGGCCCTTTTCCAGGGCGCCGGTGCGCAGCAGGGTCTTGTTGAAACCGGAGGCCAGGTATCCGCCCAGGAACGACATGTCGCGGGCGACGTAGATCCCGTCGCGGCCGCCCAGGCAGGAGACGCGCTCCGCGTGGCGGATCTTTCGCCGATTCACCCACTCGGGTACCGCTTCGACGTATTCGAAGAATTCGCGCAGGGGCGCCGGGGCATCCGGTACCGCGGCGATGCCCTCCCGCAGGGCGCGGTCGAACAGCGGCCGGGTCGTGGCCATGCCCTCGCGATACATCCAGTCCACGAGCTTGTCCATCGGCCGGTCGCCGACGGACAGTGCCTCGCCCAGTTCGCGAAATTCGGCCGGGCCCGGTGCGCCGAGCCCGAGCATCCGTGCGAGCGTGCCGAGACCGGGCCCGGGGACGGGCCGGGGTGAGCTCGGGTGCCGGAGCGGAACGGTCGGCGTCACGATGTCCTCCTCGTCGAAGATCTGGCAAGATCCTCTACCAGAAATCGACTTTTGGCAAGACCGCCTACCAAAAGCGGCGACCCGCAGTCCGCCGTGAGTCTCGGTCGATGTTCCTTTTGTACGCCGTCCGATTCCGGTGGATGATGCTGCTTACCATTCGTCGTCACCGGAGGTCATGGTGGAGATCGCGTACTGGATCGTCGGCGCGCTGCTGGCGGTCTTCTACCTCTACTCGGGCGGGATGAAGATGCTGCGGTCGAAGGACCGGCTGCGCCCGATGATGGGGTGGATCGACACCGTGCCGCTGGGCCTGGTGCGAGGCATCGGCGCGAGCGAGGTCCTCGGCGCGGCCGGGCTGATCCTGCCGCCGCTGACCGGGATCGCCGTGGTTCTCGCGCTCGTCGCCGCCATCGGATTGGCGCTGGTGCAGGTCGGTGCGATCGTGGTGCATCTGCGCCGCGGCGAGGTGAAGCTGATCGGCCTGAATGTGGTCCTGCTGGCGCTGGCCGTCGTCGCCGCGTGGTTGTCCACCGTGTGGTTGTGAGCAGGGTTCGAAACTCCAGGTGGGGAATCCTCGGCAATTCGGTATGGTGCCTCGAAATTACCTATAGCCCCACGTAGATTGCAGAAATCGGTCGCGGCTCGGAACTCGTGACCGAATGACAGCGAGCCTGTGGCAAATAAATCGCTCGTGCGGCCGAAAGGAACGGCGGATGGGCACCGTGATCGGGAGGACCCTGCCCTTGGCCGCCGCGATCGCGGTGAGTCCACTGCCGCTGATCGTGGCGGTCCTGATGCTGGTGTCGGGGCAGGCGCGGGCGAAGAGCAGTGGATACCTGCTCGGCCGGATCTGCGGGTTCGCGGTGCTCGTCACCGCGGTGGCCTGGCTGATCGGCGCGTCCGCGGCCCGGCATCTGCATCCCCATCACGCCTCGACCGCGACCTCGCTCATACGCCTCTTCGGCGGGATCGGGCTGCTCGGTGTCGCGGCGTGGTTCGGGTTCCAGCGCGGGCGCGGCGAGGCGAAGCCGCGGAAACTGTGGGACCGAGTCGACCGCGTGACTCCGGCGGGCGCCTTCGGGCTCGGTGTGGCGCTCGTCGTCGTCGACGTCAGCACCCTCGTCCCCGCCGTCATGGGCGGGCTCGACATCGCCGAGGCGCGGCTGCCGGCGCCGAGAGCGGTGGGCGCCGGTGCGATCTTCCTCGTGATCGCGCTGGCCTCGTGCATCGCGCCGGTCGTCGCGTACCTGGTCGCGGGCGAGCGGCTCGATCAACCCCTGGCCGCCACCAAAACCTGGCTGGTCGCCAACGACCGAACCGTGATGATGGTGCTGCTGCTGCTCGTGGGAACGATGCTGATCGGCCGAGCCATCGAAGCCCTGACCTCCGGATAGCCGCGGCGGTTCAGCGGTGGCGCACCGGTGATGTAGATCACTGTCGCGGGTTGTTATGCGACGGGCTCGACGGGCGTCTTGTGTGCGTCCACGCAACGAAGGGGGCTCGGCGACGGCGGCGGATTTCGTCTCGCCCGCCGCCGGTCCGCCTCCTCTGTCCGAAGGAAAAGTCATGCGTATCACCATCTTCGGGGCCAACGGCCCCACCGGCCGCCAGCTCACCGCGCAGTCGCTGGCCGCCGGACATCAGGTCGCGGCGGTGACGCGGCAGCCGGGCGAATTCCCGCTGCGCCATGAGCGGCTCGACGTGATCGGCGCCGATGTGCTCGACCCGGCCGCGGTCGACACCGCGGTGAAGGGGTGCGACGCGGTGCTGTCCGCGCTCGGGGTGCCGCCGAGCAAGGAACCGATCACCACGTATTCCGAGGGCGTGTCGAACATCGTGACGGCGATGCGGCGGCACGGGGTGAGCCGGATCGTGGTGGTGAGTTCGGCCGGCGTCGATCCGCGCCCCTACAGCGAGGGCGGCTTCCTCTTCAATCGGCTGCTGGTGCCGTATGTGACACGGGTGGCGGGCAAGACGCTCTACGACGATATGCGGCGGATGGAAGCACTGCTGCGCGACAGCGATCGAGAGTGGACCGTGGTGCGTCCGAGCGGACTCTACGACCGCCCGGACGTCACCGATTACACGATGGTCGAGGACTACGCCGACGGGATCTTCACCGCCCGAAGCGATCTGGCCGCGAGCATGCTCGCCGCCGTGACCGAGGGCCGTTTCGTCCGCGCCGCGGCCGGTGTGATCACCACCGATTCCGGTAACCCCACCCTGCTGCGATGGATCCGGCAGCAGGCGAGCGGCGGCCACTGAACCATGCACCACCCAAGGTATGGAAATTTCATTCTCGATGTTGGAGAATCCGATTAGCAAGTGAGCGATCGCTCGGCGCGGGTGGTCGGGAATCCGGCATCGGGCATTGGTGTGCCCGAGTGGCAATGAACGAGGTGCGTTATGGCTGGGCGGGTAGAGGGCAAGGTCGCCTTCATCACTGGTGCGGCACGTGGCCAGGGGCGAAGTCATGCGGTGCGGCTCGCGGAGGAGGGCGCCGACATCATCGCCGTCGACGTCTGTAAACCGGTGAGCGGTACCGATCTGATCCCGGCTTCGACCCCGGCCGATCTGGCCGAGACGGTGGAGCTGGTCAAGGGTCTCGGCCGGCGCATCGTCACCGCCGAGGTCGACGTCCGCGATTTCGACGCGTTGAAGGCCGCCGTGGACAACGGGGTCGAGCAGCTGGGCCGGCTCGACATCATCGTGGCGAACGCCGGGATCGGCAACGGGGGTGCGACCCTGGCCGAAACCAGTGAGCAGGACTGGAACACGATGATCGGCATCAATCTGGAAGGTGTCTGGAAGACCGTGAAAGCCGGTGTGCCGCATCTGATTTCCGGCGGCAGCGGCGGCTCGATCATCCTCACCAGTTCGGTGGGCGGACTCAAGGCCTATCCGAACACCGGGCATTACGTCGCCGCCAAACACGGCGTGGTCGGCTTGATGCGGACCTTCGCGGTCGAGCTGGGCGCGAATTCGATCCGGGTCAATTCGGTCCATCCGACCAACGTGAACACCCCGATGTTCATGAACGAGGGAACGATGAAGATGTTCCGCCCGGATCTGGAGAATCCGGGCGTCGAGGATTTCGAACCGGTGGCGAAGTTCATGCACGTCCTGCCGGTCGGCTGGGTCGAGCCGGTGGATATCAGCAATGCGGTGCTGTTCCTCGCCTCGGACGAATCGCGCTACATCACCGGCCTGCCGGTGACCGTCGACGCGGGCAGCATGCTCAAGTAGGCGTGCCGGCGAGTACGGCCACACCCGTCCGCCCGCCGTCGACGTCCACGACGGTGCCGTGCACGAACGATGCCTCGTCGGAGGCCAGGAAGACCGCGGCCGCCGCGATGTCCTCGGCGGTTCCGGCCCTTCCGGCGGGCGTGCCGTGCATCATGGCGCCGGCGGCGGGGTCACGCTCCGGCGGCAGCACGACGCCGGGCGAAATGGCATTGACGCGAACGCCTTTCGGGCCGAACTCCGCCGACCACGCCCGCGTGAGGGTTTCCACCGCTCCCTTCGTCGAGGCGTAGAGGGCGCCGACGGGCACGCTCAGCCGCGCCACCCACGAGCCGAGATTCACGATCACGCCGCCACCCGCCTCGACCATCGCCGGAGCCACCGCCTGGGTGAGGAAGAACGGCGCCTTGACGTTGACGGCGTAGACGCGGTCGAACATCTGCTCGTCGGCGGTCGTCGTGGTCGCCGGCGGAAAGATCCCGGCATTGTTGACCAGGATGTCGATGCGCCCACCGAGCGCTCGGGTGGCCGCATCCGCGAGCGCACGGGCGGAGGCCGCACTGCCGTCGAGGTCGGCGTGCACATAGTCGGCGCGGCCGCCGCCCGCGCGGATCTCGGCAACGACCGCGGCACCGCGCTCGTCGTCGCGGCCGGAGACGACGACATGCGCCCCCGCCGCGGCGTAGGCCACCGCGATGGCGCGTCCGATATTGCTGGTGGAACCCGTGATGAGGGCTGTTCGGCCCGAGAGTCGTGACATGAGACCGAAGCTACGAGCGATTTTTTGGACCAGCAAGTCCAAAGTTGCCCGGGTGACTTCGGCTAGGCCCCGCCGAAACCCCGGTACGGGCTCAGGGGGATCACGGTGAATTCGGAGACTCCGGCCGCGGCCATGGGCAGTTCCGCGACGATCGCGTTCGCCTGTTCGGCATCGGCCGCCTCGATCGTGAAGCAGGCACCGGCGATATCGCCGCGCAACCAGATCTGGCGGACGACGCCGTCGAGATAGAGCTTGCGGACGTGCTCGGTTTCGGCCGGTAGTACTTTCTCGAAATCCGCGTCGGTGAACGATTCGGTGCGGCGCCGGGAAAGAACCATGAATTGCACTGTGCCTCCTGGTGTTCATCGGTTCGGACGACCATTCTCTCGCCTCGGTGCCGCGGCATCCGGCGTCGTCGCTTCCCATCAGTTGGGCGAGAGAATGTGACGACTCTTCACTCACCGTTGACCGTCGATGCCCGGCTGCCTACAGTGATCGGAACCGGCTCGGTGCGGCTCGGCCCTCGGATCGAGGTCGCCGCGGGTCGAAACCCGCTGTCGCGCACGGAGGTTCGAATGAACGACGCTCGTCGGTTCGTGGTGATCGGCGGTGGTCTGGCCGGGCTGGCATCGGCCGTCTGGCTGGCCGAGGCCGGGAAGCGGGTGACGTTGCTGGAGCGCCGGGCCCGGCTCGGTGGCCGCACCCAGGCGATGACGGTCGCCGAGGTCGGCGATACGCCCGACAATGGTCAGCACGTGATCGCCAGCGGCTACCACCACCTCTTCCGGTATCTGGCGAGCATCGGCACCGAGAAATATCTGGAATTTCCCACCGGGGGAACGCTGCGCTGGCCGGGTGGACGCGCAACGGCGTTGCACACCAGAGGTATTCGAGCCTTCGGCACACTGCTGGGCGCACATCCGGATGCCGGGTTCGGCGAGCGGCTGGCCGCGGCGCGGGCGACGATGCGGTTGGGTATGCAGTGTCTGTTCCAGCCCGCGGATCTGGCCGACATCACCACCGAGCAGTGGTTCGAGCGTATCGGTATGCCCGCGAAAGCGCGTGAGGCGCTGTGGGATTGGCTGGCGCTGGGCATCGCCGCCGAGCCGGTGCAGCGGGAATGCGCGAAGGTCTTCGCCGATGTGCTGGCCACCGGCATCCGGCTGGGAGTGCGGGATCGGCGAGCGGTCACCATCGGCTATCCGACTGTCGACCTCGATACGCTCTACATCACCGGTGCGGAGGAGGTGTTCCGCCGCCACGGGGTCGAGGTCCGCTATCGCGCGGTGGCGGACCGGATCCGGATCGTGGACGGCGCGGTGACCGGTGTCGATCTGGTGGACGGCACCACGGTCCCGGCCGATGCCGTGATCTGTGCGGTACCCAATTCCCGGATCCACGGCCTGCTCGACGATCTCCCCGAACACGCCGAAATCTACGCCGCGGCAGACAAATTGGGTGCCACGCCGATCGTCAGCACCAATCTGTATCTGGACCGGCCGCTCGGCACCCGCAGTGCGATGGAGGCGATCATCGGCGGGACGGGAGTGATCGACGAGGTGTTCGACCGGCAGCGCATGCACGGCCGCGAACCGAACGGCACCTGGCTGTACTGCCTGACCACCAGCGGCGCCTACGAACAGATCCACAAGAGCAGCGACGACATCATCGACGAGCAGATGGACCTGCTGCGCCGCTACTACCCCGAGGCGGCCGATGCGCGGGTAGTGCACGGCCACGTGGTCAAGATGCCGAAGGCGACCTTCTCCCAGGCCCTCGGCACCGACGGCCTGCGACCCGATCAGCGCACCTCGGTGCCCACTCTCATGCTGGCCGGGGACTGGACCAGCACCGACTGGTCGGCCACCATGGAAAGCGCTGTTCAGAGCGCCTCCAAGGCGGTGGCGGCGCTGCTGCGACTGCCGCCGCTCTAGCGAGTTCGCGGCCCGCGAAGCGGCTCCAGGAACGCCCGGGCGAGCTCGAGGTGGTCGGGAGTCAAGCCGGTGTGGCGATCGACCGGGACGAGCAGGGTCGGGGCGACGGTGGCGGTGCGGCGCTCGGCCCAGCCCTGGTCGGCGTGCTGGAATTCGTCGTCGAACCAGCACAGCGGCCGGCGTCCGGCCCAGCGGTCGATGGTCGGAAGCTTGCCGTGGTGGCCCTCGCGATGCCGAATTCCGGTGTCCTCGAAGATGATCACCTCCAGCGGCGGCAGGCCGAGGACGGGACCGAGGACCGTATTCGCCGCATATTCCCACGCGGTCGCCCACACCAGTTCGGCATCGGTGATGTCGGCCAGTTCCAGCAGCCGCGAGCCGACGGCCGCGTCGAGCAGCACCTGCTGATCGATGGGCGGAATCGCGGGAATGATGCTGTGCTGCAACACATAAGACCGGTAGCCGTGCGGGGGTGGGTGCGTGGCCCGGGGGTAGGGATTGAGGGGGCCGTCGACATCGAGCAGGATCGCGGCCCGTGATGTTTCGGTCATGACGCCCCCCGTTCGCTCATCCCAGGCTACGACGGCACCTGCGGATGAGTCCGCCACTCGCGGCAACGGTTTCGTGTCGACCCGATAACCGGGGCGAACGCACCGAAAATCGCCTCGGGAACCGCCCCGGCGGGCCCTCTGCGACGCGCCGAGCGACACGCGAGCAATCCCGTTAAATTTACGCCAGACCTGCATTCTCGACGGCACACGTTCGGTTATCGTTCATCTCACTGTCCGATGCTGCTGCCGGCGCGCCAGGACTGGTCGTCGATCCGGAGCGTTGTGGGCCGGTGTGACGATCGTTGGGCGTTACCGGAGTCCGTCCCGAAAGATCGAGGGAACGTGCCTGCACCCGTCATCCTGACCGGCCGCCACGTGCGGCTGGAACCTTTGGCACCGCACCATGTTCCGGGGCTCGCCGAGGCGGGCGCCGAGGATCGCGATGCGTTCGCGTTCACCCCCGTACCGCACGGCCGGGCCGAGGCCGCGGACTACGTCGCGCAGGCCGCGGCGGCGCACGCCGTCGGTTCGGCGCTGGCCTTCGCGGTCGTCGCGACGGCCGACAACCGGGTACTGGGCTCGACGCGGTTCAACCGCTTCGACTACTGGCAGGGGCCGCTGGTGTGGCCGATCGTGCATGGTATGCCGACCGGAGATCCGCTGCTCGCGGTGCCCGACGCCGCCGAGATCGGCAATACCTGGCTCTGCTCGCAGGCGCGCGGCGCCGGTATCAATCTGGAATCGAAATTGTTGCTGCTCGAGCACGCCTTCGACGTGTGGCGGGTCCGCCGGATCGCGCTGCGCGCCGATGTGCGAAATGTGCGCTCGCGCATGGCGATCGAGCGGTTGGGGGCGACCAGCGACGGCGTCCGCCGGGCGCATTCGCGCGGTCTGGACGGAACCGTGCGCAGTACCGCGTTCTATTCCATCCTGGACGAGGAATGGCCGGCGGTGCGCCGGCGCATCGACTCGGAGCTGGCCGGTCTGCCCCGGTTGCTGAACGCCTGATCGCACCCCGGAAGCAACCGGATAGCGAATTCCGGATATCGCGTCGTGCCCCCGGCTCCTATAATTCATGGCACAACGGTCGGACGTCGAGGAGATCGGTCCGAGTCGGGTAACTCGGCGGCCGGCGCATGCTTCGGACCTCGTACCAGCGCGTTCGCGGGAGGGTCGATCGCCCTCCCCTCCAGGAGACCGCATGTCCGACCGGATCCCCACGCCCCCGTCCACCCCCGCCGCGCCGCGAGCGCACGATCGATCCCATACGCGGATATGCCTGACCGATGCCGCCCATACCGGCCCGATGGTGAGTCTGTTCCTGGTGCCCGAGCCGCGGGTGCGGGGCGCCTCCATGCTGCATCTGCTCGAACAGGTTCCGGTGCGTGATGTGCCGGCGGCGGATCCCGAGCTGACCGCCGCCCTGGAAGCGCCCAGCCTGCCCGGTGCGGCAATCCGGTTGTTGCCCTGCGTTTCTCGACGCTCCGATACCTCGGTGATGCGCCATATCTTCCATGATCACTACATCGCCGACGGGCCGATGGGCCTCGACGTGTGCGATCCGGAGGAGATGGCGCGACTGGCCGCACTGCCCGAACGTGCCATCGGCCCGCGCCGCATCGACGATTTCGCCGACTACTCCGTGCGGCAGGCGATGCTGGCGGTCTTCCGCTATTTCGGTGTGGACCAACGGATTCCGCTGATGTATCACGGCTACGCCGACCCGGGCGGCCGCTGGCTGGCGGTGCGCACGGCACTCGCCTGATCTCAGCCCGCGGTGACGAATCCCTGCCGGATCAGCCAATCGCGCGCGACGGTGGCCGGTTCGGCGCCGTCGACGTCGACCTTGCGGTTCAACTCGGTGATCGTCTCGTTGGTGAGCAGCGCGGAGATCGGCGCCATGACCTGCGCCACCTGGGGATGCGCGTCGGCGAACGATTTCCGCATCACCAGTGCCGCATTGTATTTGGGGAAGAAGCTCAGATCGTCGGCGAGCTGTACCAGATTCAGTGCTTTGGTGCGGCCGTCGGTCGCGGTGACG
This sequence comes from Nocardia sp. 852002-20019_SCH5090214, assembly GCF_001665865.1. Classification (NCBI taxonomy): domain Bacteria; kingdom Bacillati; phylum Actinomycetota; class Actinomycetes; order Mycobacteriales; family Nocardiaceae; genus Nocardia; species Nocardia sp. 852002-20019_SCH5090214. The sequence goes on from NZ_LZMK01000021.1 coordinate 113,197, forward strand.
TCGCCGAATTGACAGGTGCCGTTCGCCGTGGCCGAGTACACGAGCGAATCCTGCATGATCTGCTTGTGCACCTTGCCGAGGTCGATACCGTATTTGCGGGCCAGGCCCGGAAATCCGTCCTGCCGGACGCTGAATTCGGTGCCGAGGCAGGTCGATCCGGTGCTCGGATCGGTATTCACCAGACGGGCATAGTCGGAAATCGTCTTCGCGCCGGTGCGGGCGGCACTGTCCGCATTGGTGACCATGGTGTAGGTGTTGTTCATCGGCGCCGGATCGGCCCACACCATGCCGTGTTGTGCGAGATCCGTATCGCGCACCGCCTCGAATTGCCGGGTGGAGTCCGGAATCGGTGTCTCGTTACCCAGATAATTGATCCATCCGGTCCCTGTGTAGTCGTAGGCGACATCCACCTGTCCGTGCAATTGCGCATCGCGCAGGCTGTTGGATCCGGTGATATTGGTGAGGTCACGGACCTGAGCTCCGGCCGCTGTGAGCGCGAATTCGATGAGGTAGCCGAGGATGTTCTGTTCGGTGAAATCCTTGGAGCCCACGGTGATCTGCACACCGTCGAGGGCGGGAATCGGCTCGATACTGCCCGGCCCGACCGGCAGCGGGACGGCGCCTCCGGCCTCGAGACCGCAGGCGGCGACCACGGCGACCAGTAGCGTCGCCGCCGCGGTGGCCGCGCTGCGTCCGAGGTGCCGTGCTCGCCGCTTCATCGCAGCCCCCGCGGTCCGAGGAATTGTTCGGCCAGCGCCCCCAGCCAGTCGACGAGCAGTGCGAGGGCCACCGCGAGAATCGCTCCCACCCACAGCGTCACGTTGTCGCGCAGTTTGTAGCCGGTGTCGATCAGAATGCCCAGACCGCCGGCGCTGACCAGGAACGACAGCGTGGCCGTGCCGACGGCCAGCACCAGCGAGGTGCGCAGCCCGGCCAGGATGTAGGGCACCGCGAGCGGGAATTCGATCCGGCGCAGTACCGTCATCGCCGACATGCCCTGTCCTCGTCCGGCGTCGACGAGTGCGGGATCGACCTGCTGATATCCCAGAATCGTATTGCGCAGCACCGGAAGTAGCGCGTAGAAGGCGATCGGCGCGACACCCACCCAGAAGCCGGTCTGCTCGGTCCACAGATAGGTGAGCACGATGAGACCGATCGCCGGCGCCGCCGCACCGATATTGGCGATGCCGACGAACAGGGGAGTGAGGCGCCGGTAGCGTGGCCGAGTCAGCAACGTGCCCAACGGAACCGACACCACGACGACGATCAGCACCACGGTCGCGGTGATCGCCACATGCTGGCGGACCACGGTGCCGATCGTGGTGGGATTGATACTGGCCTGCTGCGTCGCGGTGAGGGTGCGGTCGAAGGCCCACGCCAGCACGCCGGCCGCGAGGGCCACGGCCAGCACCGGCTGGGCGAACAACCGGATCCGGTCGGCGCGGCGCTCGTGTCGCTGAACGGGACTCATGGCCGGTCGCCCGAATTCGCCGCGGCCGCTTCGTGTTCGGCGCGGGTGCGCGACAGGTGTGCGACCAGGGTGTCGATCGCGACCAGGCCTGCGTATTCACCGCGCGGCCCGGTCACGACGGCATTGGCGGTACTTTCGGCCAGCAGCGTCTCGAGTGCCGCCTGCAGCGTCGAATCCGCCGTGACCGTGCCGGTCACCGGAACGCCGGCGACGTGTAGCGAGCGTGCCTGCGCCAGTTGCGGTTCCGATACCCAGCGCAGCGGCCGGCGGTCGGAGTCGAGGATCAGCCCCCACTTCCACTCCTGAGCGGCCAGCGCCGCGCGCAGCGTGTCGACCGGATCGTCCTGCGCGGCCGTGGCGCAGCTGCCCAGTTCCACATCGGCGACCCGGACCAGCGTGAGCTGTTTGAGTGCGGCGTCGGCGCCGACGAAACCGGCGACCGTCTCGTCGGCGGGTCCGGCGAGGATCGCGGCCGGGGTGTCGTACTGGAGGACGCGGGAATTGTTGCCGAGCACCGCTATTCGGTCTCCGAGCTTGACGGCCTCGTTGAAATCGTGGGTGACGAAGACGATCGTCTTGTGCAGTTCGGTCTGCAGCCGCAGCAGTTCGTCCTGCAGCAGTCCGCGGGTGATGGGGTCGACCGCGCCGAACGGCTCGTCCATCAGCAGTACCGGCGGATCGGCCGCGAGCGCGCGGGCGACACCGACTCGCTGCTGCTGGCCGCCGGACAGTTGGCGCGGATAGCGGCCGCGGAAGGTCTCGGGGTCGAGTCCCACGAGATTCAGCATCTCGTCGACGCGCGCCCGGACCCGGCCACGATCCCAGCCGAGCAGTCCCGGAACCGTGGCGATGTTGCGGGCCACCGTCATATGCGGAAACAGGCCGGCCTGCTGAATCGAATAGCCGATCCGGCGCCGTAACCGGTCCGGGTTCACCGCGGTCACGTCCCGCCCGGCGATGGTGATGGTGCCGGAGGTCGGTTCGATCAGGCGGTTGATCATCCGCATCGTGGTCGTCTTACCGCAGCCCGAGGGGCCGACGAACACCACGATCTCACCCGCCGGAATCGTCAGCGAGATCCGGTCCACCGCCGGATCACGTTGGCCCGGATAGTGTTTGGTCACCGCGTCGAGCACGATCTCCGCGGGTTCGTGGTCGGTGCGGTCGGCGGTCGCGGTATCAGCCACGGATTCCCCTCGAGGTGGTGAGCCGGCCGATGCCCACGAGGATGGCATCGAGCAGCAGGGCCAGCACGATGATCAGCACCGTGCCGGACAGTGCCTGCGGGACGGCGGTCGGACTACCCAGCCGGGCCAGGCCGGTGAAGATCAGATTGCCCAGGCCCGGCCCCTTCGCATAGGCGGCCATCGCCAGAATGCCCATGCTCATCTGGGTGCTGATCCGCATTCCGGCCAGAATCGACGGCCACGCCAGCGGCATTTCGATCCGGGCGAGGATCCGGGCGCGGTTCATGCCGACCCCGCGCGCGGCGTCCGAGACCGCCGGATTCACCGATGCCAGCCCGATGATCGTGTTGCGCAGAATCGGCAGCAGCGCGTACAGCACCAGCGCGGTGACCGTCGGCCGCACGCCGAGGCCCAGCACGGGAATGAGCAGTCCCAGCAGCGCGAACGAGGGCACGGTGAGGACGATGCTCGCCGCCGCGGTGGCCGCCGCCGAACCCCACGGGCTGCGATAGACGACGACACCCAGGCACACCGCCACCGCGGTCGCGATCAGCACGGACTGCACGACGGCCGAAACATGCAGATAGGAATCGGTGAGCAGTTGTCTGCGATGGTCCACCAGAAAGGTCCACAGAGTATCCAGGGCGATGACCTCCCAGAGCTCGGCGGCGTCCGAGCAGTCTATCGATCCCGCGGCGCGGGCGCAGGAAACAAGCGAGACCGGCGTGTGTGTACCGGCGCCGGATGCGGCGGAACCCTGACCGTCCCTCGTACGTCCTATATCTCAGGAGGCCGATTTCCGGTCGGGGACGGAGGGATTCATGAGTGCCACAGGTGCTCGAAGGCTCGGGCGTACTCGCTGGGTGTTGCCGGCGGCGCTGGTGGTGATCGGCGTGCTGGCAGCGGGAGCCGTGGTGGCCCTGCCCTGGTGGCACGATCGCACCGCCGCCATCGCCGGGCAGCGGCTCGACGATTTCCCGGATATCGATGTGAGCGCGCTGGATTCGGATCGCGGTCGCATCGTCGCGGTCCTGCGCACGGAATACGCACACCCCGGCGACGGACCCAAATACGCACAGGGCGCGGATGAGCCGTGGTGTGCCGATTTCGTCAGCTGGACCATGCGTCAGGCCGGCCGGCCGCTGTCCAATCCGAATTCCGGATCGTGGCGGATTCCCGGTGTGGCGACGCTGCAGGAGTATTTCGAAGCGAACGGCCGATTCTCGGCGCTGGGTTCCGGATATTCGCCACGCCCGGGCGATGTGGTGATCTATGCGCCCGGCAGTCCGTTCGGGCAGCACACGAATATCGTGCTGGCGGCCGGTGACCACACCCTGACCACGATCGGCGGTAACGAGCGCGGTTCGCTGCGCATTCACCGTTACGACCCGGCGGCGGTTGGCGGTATCGTCGGGTTCGGCCAGATGTGAAACGTTTTCGTCCACCGTTGGGCGATCGACGGGGATCTGCGTGCAGGTGATCGGTGGAGGAGTGGGAGCAGATGGCAGAGCCCGGCGCGCACGACGAGACCGAATGGATGGACTACTCCGACTTCGGTGAACGTTTCGTGGTGCACGCGGTCAACCGGGATCGGATCGAGGCCGCGGTGTCCGGGATGGCCGGACGGGGAATGAGTATCGGGCCGTTCTCGATCGGTCCGGCGGGGCTGGCCGGGCTGGTGGCGGAGGGCAAGGTCGGCAAGCCGGTGATCGCCCGCAGCGAACCGCATGTCACCTTCGAGGTCCGGGTGCCGGTGTCGATGCACCTCACGGTGACTCTCGGTGGGCAGCAGTTCCGGATCGAAGCCACCGTCGAGATCGACCTCACCCTGCACGCGCGAACTGCCGATCCGCTGCTGATCGTCATCGACATTCCGCGGGTGCGCTCGCGCGACGTGAGTTTCGCCGTCCGCGCGGAGGCGGTCGGCGCCGCCGTCGACGTACTGCTCGACCCGATCGCCACTCTGGTTCAGCGTGAGGTCGCGAGCCGGCTCAACGCCATGCTCGCCGATCCCGCTGCTCGACGCGGCCGGGTGTTCGACATCGAGGCGATCATGAACGGCACGCGTTCGGAGCATGTGCTGCGCACGGACTTCGAATGGATCGACTACGCCGAGTTCGGCCGGCGTTTCTTCCCGCTCATCGTCACCCCGGATCGGGTCCGCGACGTGGTGGAAGGTCTGGCCGGTCGCGCGGTCGAAGTGGGTCCGCTGCGTACCGGGCCCGGTGAGGCGGCGACGGTCGAGGTGCAGGGGGCCGTGCGGATGCCGCGGCTGGCCCGGCGGGACGGCGACCATCCGGTGTCGTTCGATCTGACCATTCCGGTCGGGCTCGACATCACCGTCGACGTGCTCAAGGCGAATCGCTATCGCGCCGAGGTGGAGGTCGGGTTGCTCCTGGTGGCGCGGGCGGGTGAACCGCTGCTCATCGTGATCGATGTGACCCCGCCGCGCAGCGCCGATGTCGCCGTCGAACTGCAGGCCGAGGGATGGCGCGCGAAGGTGCTGGGGTCGGTCGGCAAGATCCGCCGCCAGATCGCCGCGCAGGTCGCCCAGGTCATTCGTGCGGAACTGGCCGATCCTCGGGGCCGCACCATCGACGTCGCCGGCCGGATCGATGCGGCCACCTCCTGACACCTGTTACTTGTGGTGTTCATGTGACCGGATTGGCCTAGCGGTTCATATGTGCATGTGGTGAAATGAGTCCACGTTCGAGGCTTCCGGCGCGTGGATGACAGCAGTGTTGTCGTCGGGGAAGGCGCGCCGGACACGCTGGCATTTCCACCGGTCCGCGGGGTGGCCGGCATCAGGTGAGATCTCTATATCGCTGCAGCGCGAAGGAGTTTTCGATGCGTTCCGTTCCGATGACCCGCCGCACCTTGTTCGGATATGCCGGTGCCGCCGCCACCGCAGCCGGTCTGGCCGCGCTCGCACCCGCCGTCCTCGCACCGACCGCCTCCGCCGACAACGTCCTCGGCACCCTGCTCGACTATGCCGGCGGCGTGCCCGAAGCGGCGGCGATCCGCGCCGCGGGACATGCCGGCGCGATTCGCTATGTCTCCGACCGGCGCCCGGGCGCGGAATGGATGGTGGGAAAGCCGTTGCGCGCGAGCGAGGTCGACGCGCTGCACGCGGCCGGGCTCACCGTGGTGTCGTGCTACCAGTTCGGCAAGGGTGCCACCGCGGATTGGAAGGGCGGGCTCGAGGCCGGCAAGCGTCACGCCGACCGCGGTCTGCAGTTGCACCGCGAGGCCGGCGGCCCGGACGGGGTGCCGATCTACGCCTCCATCGACGACAATCCGACGCCGGTCGATTTCGCCACCCTCATCGCGCCGTACCTCGAGGGCTGGAAATCGGTGCTCGGCAACGAGAATGTCGGCGTCTACGCCAATGCGCCGACCATCGAACTGGCCAAGGTCGCCGGCCTGGGTTCCTGGTACTGGCAACACAATTGGGGGACGCCGAAGGGGTTCGTGCACCCGGCAGCGAATCTGCACCAGGTCGAGATCGACGATCGCACGGTCGACGGGGTGGGAGTGGATGTGAACAACATCCTCACCGCGCAGTACGGGCAGTGGTGATCACCAGCGCGTGGTGAATCGGCAGCTACCTACGTTTGGCAGTGGCAGGTGGGGTCGGCGAGCAGATCGGGTTCGTCCGGGACGACCGTCAGTGCCGGGCGCGCCTCGGGTGCGTCGCGCACGCCCATCCAGGACAGCAGCGACCATCGCGACAGGCCCGAGAACGCCGAGCCGAGGCTGAAGAACGAGCCCACCGAACCGACCGACAGCACCGATCCGACGCTGCCGATCGACAAAACGGAGTAGGCCGAGCCGATCGAGAGGATCGACCGTTCGGATCGGAACGACAGGATCGAGCGATGTGATCGGGTGGACAACACCGATCGGTAGGAGCGTCGCGACATCACCGAATGCCCGGCTTTCCCACGCCGGCCGCGGGGGACGGCGCCGGTGTCCGACGTGACGGGTGCAGACCGTTCGAGCTGATCGACAGTCGACATACCTAGCGGTCTACCACAGTCGGGGACATCCCACGGCGCATTGACAGCAAACGGCCCGGAGTGTCGCCTTCGCGACATCTCCGGGCCGTCGGGAGCTCGAGATCAGTTCTGCGGGCGTACCGCTGCGGGCTGCTGCACCGCGTGCGCGGCGGGCACCGTGCCGGCCGGGTTCACCGGAGCCGCGGCCTGGGCGGGGCCCGACGCCACGGTGAACAGGCCCAGCGTGGGCAGGAACGAGCAGGTGATCGGCGCCTGATCGGCGGCCGGCTGGGTGGTCAGGGAACCCGCGATCACCGAGACGACGCGACCCGGGCCGGTGTCCACGATGGCCGACAGGGTGGCCGGACCGTCGGGGTTGATGTGCGCCTCGTCGGTCAGCGCCACGGTGCCGCCGCGGTGGTTGTCCAGGTTGTACCACTGGACCGTCATCGGCGGATTCTGCTGCGGCGTCAGACCTTTGGTGCCCAGTGCGGTGAACACGAAGCCGGCCTGACCGGCGGCCGGTCCGGGCGGGGGCAGTTCGGCCGGACCCGGAACCGCGAGCGCGGTGCCGACCGAGTCGGAACCGGGGCCGATGCAGTCCTTGCCGATGGTCGGGTACAGGAACTGCGCGATGGCAGGACCGTTCTTCGGGATCTCGGGACCGCCGCCACCGCTGCCGTTGAGGAAGGCGACGATGGCCTGCAACGTCTGCTTGACCTGCGGCGGCAGATTGGACTGCTCGAGTAGCTGGATCGCCTGATCGAGAATGGTCTGAGCGCCCGGCGAGGCGATGTTGCCCGCCTGGGCGGCAGCGCCGACGATGGCCGGAGCCAGCGATGCGATCGCGTCGACCGGAACGCCCTCCGGGACCAGCGGAACATCAACGGCCTGGGCCTTCGGTGCCGGTTCGGCAACCGCGATCGTCGACGCGGCGAGTGTCGCGCCGGCTGTCAGGGCCAGCACGGACAATGCGAACCGCGTTCCTCTGGTGCGAAGCACTGGTGTTGCCGTCCTTAACCTCGGGGTTACCTCGTCATGTGATGCGAGAACATCGTGCGATGCGGGCATCGCTTCGCGACACTCTAAAGACAGTGCCGCCGTGTTGTACAGCCATGGGTGTGATCTTGCCTGCACCGCCCGGCAATTCCGATCACCGCGCCCGGCGCGTTATCAGAACATAACCTGTATCTTTGGCCTCCGCTTCGCTTCGGCGGGGTCTCGGCCCCCTGGGCCTCGATTTTTCCCTCCTCCGCTCAGTCCAAAATCGAGGCGGGCCGAGACCTGCTGAGGGTGGACACGTCGTCGACGTATGCCCGGGGCTACGCACGACGGGAAGCGAGGGCAGAATTACCGCCCGTGACCCGACACCTCCGTTTGGCCGACATCCGCGTGGCCGGGGCTGTTCTGGCCGTATCGGTCGTGGCCCGTCTGGTGCTGATGTTCGTGCTTCCACACGGGCTCGACGTGGTCGACCTGCGCGTATACGTCGAGGGCGCGGCCAATTTGGGCAGTGGGCATCTCTACGACTTCGTCTATGCCGACAAGACTCCGAATTTCCCGCTTCCGTTCACCTATCCGCCGTTCGCCGCGGTGGTGTTCTATCCGCTGCATTTCCTGCCGTTCGGGCTGGTGACGCTGCTGTGGTTCGGGTTGATCGTGGTGGCGCTGTACGCGTCGGTGCGGATCGCTTTCGCGCTCTTGCCGGGTTCGGCGGCGGAGTCGGATCGGCGGGCGGCGGCGATGCTGTGGACCGCGCTGGGGCTGTGGCTGGAGCCGACGCGGACGACGCTGGACTACGGACAGGTGAATGTGTTCCTGCTCCTGGCCGGGCTGGCGGCGGCGTACTCCGCCCGCTGGTGGCTGTCGGGGCTGCTGGTGGGTGTGGCCGCGGGCGTCAAGCTGACGCCGGGGATCACCGGTTTGTATTTCCTGGCGCAGCGGCGGTGGGCGGCCGCGGTGTGGTCGGCGGTGGTGTTCGCGGCGACGATCGGAGTGAGCTATCTGATCTCGCCGTCGGAGACGCGGACCTATTTCGGGCCGCTGATCGGTGACGCCAACCGCATCGGCCCGGTCGGTTCGGTGGTCAACCAGTCGCTGCGCGGGGCGCTGAGCCGCATTCTCGGCCACGACGCGGGAGCGCCCTGGTATGTGGCGGGGCACCGCATCCCGTTCGGGCCGTGGTGGCTGGGTGCGGTGCTGCTGACCGTGGTGCTGGCCTGGTTCGCTTGGCGCGCGGTCGATTTCGGCGATCGGCTCGGAGTGCTGCTGGTGGTGCAGCTGTTCGGGTTGATGGTGTCGCCGATCTCCTGGTCGCACCACTGGGTGTGGTTGCTGCCGCTGATGATGTGGCTGGTGCACGGTCCGCTGCGTTCGATCGCGGGGGCACGGGTGGTGGCCGGATTCTGGCTGGTGACCACGCTGGTCGGCATTCCGTGGATCCTGACCTTCTTCCAGCCGACGATCTGGGAGATCTCCCGCCCGGCCGTCCTGGCCTGGCTGGGTGCGATCTACGTTTTCGGCGTGGTCGCGACCTATCTGTGGATCATCTGGGCGGGCGCGCAGCGCGGGCGGCCGGGCACACCGGTGTCGGCGCCCGCGGTCGCGGCGGGTTCGGTGGCGGGTTAGGCCGGTTCAGCTCTGATCGGCGAGGCGGTCGATCTGGCCGGCCAGCGCGAGATCCTTGCGGGTGATGCCGCCCTCGGAGTGGGTGGAGAGGGTGAAGGTGACCCGCCGCCACCGGATATCGATATCGGGGTGGTGGTTGACCTTCTCGGCGGATTCGGCCACTCGTCGCACCAGTTCGATGCCGGCCATGAAGGACGGGGCCTCGACGGTTCGGGAGATGCTGCTGCCGGTGTGGGTCCAGGCGGGTAGTTCGCGCAACCCAGTGGCGATCTCGCTGTCGGAGAGCAATGGGGTACTCATACTTTCGGTTCTACCCCAGCGGTCGTGGCTCAGGCCGCACGCGCGAGTTTGAGAGCCTTTTTGAGATCTTTGCCCTTGACCCCGGCGGCCTGGCACTTCTTCATTTTCGAGACCACGACAGGGCATTTCAGGCAGCGCTTCTTCTTGCGGCAGCACTTTTTCTTCGGTGTGAGGTGTGCGACCTCCTTGGCCTTCACCTTGCCCATGCGGCCCAGGGTAACCAACCATGATGCCGGAAACGGTGGCCGACCGGGTTTCGGTACTGTGTAGCTGGCCGCATGTCCGGTGAGATCAGTCCACCTGCCTTGTTCGGACCCGCTACGGCGCGGGTCGGCCGCAACCCATTCATTCAGCAGGAGGATTCAACGTGTCGTCTGTCGAGTTCCGCAATGTCGCCATTGTGGCTCATGTCGACCACGGCAAGACGACGCTGGTCGATGCCATGTTGCGGCAGTCCGGTGCCTTCGCCGAGCGTGCCGAGCCGGTCGACCGGGTGATGGACTCCGGTGATCTGGAGCGCGAGAAGGGCATCACCATTCTCGCCAAGAACACCGCGGTGCATCGTCATCACGGCGACGGCAGCGTCACTGTGATCAACGTCATCGACACCCCCGGTCACGCCGATTTCGGCGGCGAGGTCGAGCGCGGTCTGTCCATGGTCGACGGTGTCGTACTGCTGGTCGACGCCTCGGAGGGGCCGCTGCCGCAGACCCGGTTCGTGCTGCGCAAGGCACTGGCCGCCTCGCTGCCGGTGATCCTGGTCGTGAACAAGACCGACCGTCCCGACGCCCGGATCGAGGAGGTCGTCGAAGAGAGCCACGACCTGCTGCTGGATCTGGCCTCCGACCTCGACGACGAAGCGTCCGAGGCGGCCGAGCTGGCGCTGGATCTGCCGGTGCTCTACGCCTCCGGCCGCGAGGGCAAGGCCTCCACCCAGCGCCCCGAGAACGGCAGCGCGCCGGATGCGGAGAACCTCGACGAGCTGTTCGAGGTGCTGCTGAAGTACGTGCCCGCGCCCAAGGGCGACCCGTCGGCCCCGCTGCAGGCGCACGTCACCAACCTGGACGCCTCGCCGTTCCTCGGGCGCATCGGGCTGGTCCGCATCCACAACGGCACCCTGCGCAAAGGCCAGAATGTCGCGTGGATGCACGGTGACGGCGTCAAGACCGTGAAGATCACCGAGCTGCTGCAGACCATCGGCGTCGAGCGCAAGCCGGGTGAGGAGGCCGTGGCCGGCGATATCGTCGCCATCGCCGGTATTCCGGAGATCATGATCGGTGACACTCTCGCCGATGTGGACAACCCGGTGGCGCTGCCGCGTATCACCGTCGACGAGCCGGCCATCTCGGTGACCATCGGCACCAATACCTCGCCGCTGGTCGGCCGGGTGCAGGGCCACAAGCTGACCGCCCGCATGGTGAAGTCGCGGCTGGATCAGGAGCTGGTCGGCAACGTCTCGCTGCGCGTGCTCGATATCGGCCGTCCGGATGCCTGGGAGGTGCAGGGCCGTGGTGAGCTGGCGCTGGCGATCCTGGTCGAGCAGATGCGCCGCGAGGGTTTCGAGCTGACCGTCGGCAAGCCGCAGGTGGTCACCAAACAGGTCGACGGCAAGGTGCACGAGCCGTTCGAAGAGCTGACCATCGATTGCCCGGACGAGTACCTGGGCGCGGTCACGCAGCTGCTGGCCGCCCGCAAGGGCAAGATGGTCCAGATGAGCAACCACTCCGCCGGGTGGGTGCGCATGGAGTTCATCGTCCCCTCGCGAGGCCTGATCGGTTTCCGCACCGACTTCCTCACCGAGACGCGCGGCACCGGTATCGCCAACGCGGTCTTCGACGGCTACGCACCGTGGGCCGGCGAGATTCGCGCCCGCCACACCGGCTCGCTGGTCTCCGACCGTGCCGGCACGGTGACCCCGTTCGCGATGATTCAGCTCGCCGACCGCGGCCAGTTCTTCGTGGAGCCGGGCGCCGACACCTACGAGGGTCACGTGGTGGGTATCAACCCGCGCGCCGAGGATCTCGACATCAACGTCACCCGCGAGAAGAAGCTGACCAATATGCGCTCGGCCACCGGTGACGTGCTCGAGACCCTGGCCAAGCCGCTGCAGCTGGACCTCGAGGGCGCCATGGAGTTCTGCGCCGCCGACGAATGCGTCGAGGTGACCCCCGAGATCGTGCGCGTGCGCAAGGTGATCCTGGGCGCCACCGAACGCGGCCGCGAGGCGTCGCGTCGCAAGGCCCGCGACCGCGCCGCCCAGAACGCGTAGGAGGCCGAAAACACTAGAGTACGTCTCGTGATGTCGGGAGTTCGTATGCGTGCAGGGCGGCGCGTGGTACTGGTGCTGATGCTGGCGCTCGGAGTGCTCACCGCGTGCACCGCCAATCCGCCGCCGCCGATCGAGAGCACCGACAGCCCGAAGACGACTCCGGCTACGCCGACGAAGTCCACGGTGGTGGTGGCGGTCGACGACATCGGGATCGGATTCAATCCGCATCTGCGGTCGAACCAGTCGCCGGCGACGAATGCCGTTGCGTCGATGGTGTTTCCGAGCCCGTTTCGTCCGGTGCCGTCGCCGACCGTGCCCGGGGGAACGGAGTGGGTGCCGGATGCGGCGTTGATGGTGTCGGCGGATGTGACGCCGTCGGATCCGGCGCAGCCGGATCAGTTCACGCTGACCTACAAGATTCAGAATCAGGCGTCGTGGTCGGACGGGGCGCCGATCGCGGCCGAGGATTTCCGCTATCTGTGGCAGCAGATGATCAGCCAGCCCGGGGTGGTGGATCCGGCGGGCTACCGGTTGATCAACGATGTGAAGTCCTCGGAAGGCGGCAAGACGGTCACGGTGACGATGAGTCAGCCGTATCCGGCTTGGCGGCAACTGTTTTCGGATCTGCTGCCCTCGCATCTGCTCAAGGACGCACCGGGTGGTTTCCAGCGGGCGCTGGCCGTGGAACGTGGGCTGATCGATCAGAATCCGATCTCCGGCGGGCAGTTCCGGGTGAAGCAGGCCGACGCGGGCCGCGAGGAGATCCTGCTCGAACGCAACGACCGCTACTGGGGTACTCCGGCGGTGCCGGATCAGATTCTGTTGCGGCGCGGCGGAACTCCGGCGCAGCTGGCCGAATCGCTGCGCGCGGGGGACGCCCAGATGGCGCTGGTGCACGGCGGTGTCGCGACGCAGGCGCAGCTGGCCGCGATTCCGCAGGTGCGCACCGCGATCATGCCGCAGGCGCGGGAAATGCAGATGGTGCTCAACGGGCGGTCAGGGGATCTGGCCGATCCGCGGGTGCGCCATGCGGTGCTGGGGCTGCTCGATCCGGCGTTGCTGGCCTCGGTGGGCGCCGAGACCGGCGCGTGGGTGGATCCGGTGCGGGCGCAGATCCTGGCGCCCTCGGATCCGGGATACGCGCCGACGGCCCCGCCGCGGCCGTCTCCCGACCAGGCGTTCGGGCTGCTGGCCGACGCCGGATTCGGCCGTGCGCCCGAGTCTCCCGCGGCGGGTAATCCGACGACCTCGCCCGCGCCGCAGCCGCGTCCGGTCGCCAAGAACGGCCGGACCCTGACGATTCGGATCGGCGCGGTGGACAAGGATCAGACCACGCTGGCCGTCGCGAACACCGCCGCCGACCAGCTGCGCAGCGCCGGAATCGATGCGTCTGTGCGCAGCCTGCCGGCCGATGAGCTCTACGGCAAGGATCTCGCGGACGGAACCGTCGATGCCGTGGTCGGCTGGGAGCGGGCCGGTGAGGATCCGGCGACGATCCTGTCCTCGCGGTACGGCTGTCCGCCGGTCGCCGCGCCCGGTCAGGAGGACACCTCGCAGATCGATGCCATCCGCAAGGCGCCGAGCAATGTGGCCGGGATCTGTGATCCCTCGCTGCAACCGCAGATCGACGCGGCGCTGCGCGGGGTGGATGTGCCCAAGGCGATCGGTGATGCGGAGCCGAAGCTGTGGGATCTGGCGACCGTGCTGCCGATCGTGCAGGACACCGGTGTCGCCGCGGCGAGTTCGCGGATGGACGGGGTTTCGCTGAGCGGTTCTATTCAGGTCGGAATCTTCGGCGGCGCGAGTACCTGGCGGCGGCTGTCGTGACCGCAACCGGCGGACTGGTTCTGGTACACGCCCACCCCGACGACGAGTCGATCGCCACCGGCGGCACCATCGCGCACTACCGCGCCCGTGGGGTTCCGGTGACCGTGGTGACCTGCACGCTCGGCGAGGAGGGCGAGGTCATCGGGGAGCGTTGGCAACAGCTCACCAGCGCCCACGCCGATCAGCTGGGCGGCTTCCGCATCCACGAGCTGACCGCAGCGCTGGCCGCCCTCGGTGTCGATGCGCCGCATTTTCTCGGCGGGGCGGGTCGCTGGCGGGATTCCGGGATGACCGGTACGACCGCCGACCCCAAGCCCTTGGTGCCGACGCACCCGCGTGCCTTCGTCGATTCCGGGCCGGCCGCGGTGGCGGAGTTGAGCGAGGTGCTGCTGCGGCTGCGCCCGCGCGTGGTGGTCGGCTACGACCCGCGCGGCGGCTACGGCCATCCCGACCATATGCGTGCCCATCGGGTCACCATGGACGCGGTGGCCGCGGCGGCCGAAAAGGGTTGGGATACACCGAAGGTGTACTGGACGGTGACCGACGCCGACGTGCTGCGCCGGCATACCGAGGCCTTGGCCCGCCGCACGGTCGATCGTCTGCCCGGGGCCCTGCCGAGCGGATGGCGGTTGCCGGCGGTGGGCGAGCTGGCCTGTGTGTCGAGTGAGACCGTGACCACCACGGTCGATGTCTCGGATGTGCTGGCGGCCAAGCGCGCCGCCTTGCGCGCGCACGCGACTCAGGTGACGGTCGCGCCCTCGGGCCGCGAATTCGCGCTGTCGAACAATGTCGCCCAGCCGGTGTTGCCGGAGGAGCACTACGTGCTGGTGCGTGGTCGTCTCGGGCCGGTGGGCCCGGACGGACACGAGGACGATCTGTTCGCCGGGCTGGATCGACCGTGGGAGCCTGCACCGGGGCTGGCCTGATCGTGGGTGCTTCGGCTTAGACTGCTGGGCATGTACAACTGGAGCCTGCAGGACGCCATCGTCGCGTTCGTCGAGAGCCAGAAGCCGAACTGGCAGGCGCAGCACGATCTGTACCTGTCGGTGCTCTACGGATTCGTCGATATGCAGAGTCATCTGTTGACCCTGCTCGGCTTCCCGCCGGTACCGTGACGGCCGCGACGACCAGCCGGACCGCGTATGTGCCCGGCGGGTCGAAGTATGCCTGGCCGGTGCTCGGCGGCGTGCTGGCGGCGGTGCTGGTGTTCGACGGGCTGCTCTCGGTCGTGCTCGAGGTGCTCTATCTGCCGCTCTACATCGGCGCCACGCCGTTCCCGATCGCGGCCCTGGTCGCCGCGGTGGTGAACGTGCTGCTGGTGCGGGGAATGGGTGTGGTCGTGTCGCGCCCGGCCGCGATGGGGCTGCCGGTGATCGCGTGGCTGTTCGGATTCCTGATCTGCTCGACCACCGGGCCCGGCGGCGATGTGCTGCTGACCGATTCGTGGACCTCTCCGCTGTTGCTGGCGTGCGGCATCGTGCCGGTGGGTTTCTATCTGTTCCGCCGCGCGTTCCTGCGTCCGAAGGCCACGCCCGCCACGCTCTGAACCGGTGCCGGTCGCGGGAAAGGCATTGCTGGAAAGAGATATCGGCGAACGGCTGTAGCGGGCCGGAGGGTCGGTTAGTCTCTCAGGCGTTATCTGTGGTTCTGCCGCCCGGCGGGTGGTGTGGTTAGGAAGTGGGGGCCGGTTGCTCAGCTGGCCGGTTGGCTCGGGTGCGCCGAGATCCGAATGCGCGCGGACATCGCCCGACAACAGGAAGATCACCCGTGGTTGAGTGGTCGAAGCTTCCTGGATTGCCTGTGAACACAAAGGATTCGCGCTGGCTCGGCCTGATGAGCCGGGGTGTGCGCGGGCGGGTCAGTGTGCGCGTGCGCCTGCTCGCGATCGTGCTGATCTCCAGCGTCACGTTGCTCGCCATCGGCGTGGGCGCGGCGTCGTATCTGGTGCGGTCGGGCCGCGATGCCCGGCAGTGGGCCGAACTCGCCAGCAGCACCGCGGCTCCCGCGGTCGCCATCATGGAGACCTTCGGTGAGGAACGCCGGCTCTCGATGCTGCAACTGGCGGGTGATCCCAGCGCCACAGCACAATTGACGGTGGCGCGGCAGCGCTCGGATGCGGCGCTGGCCGCCCTCACCGCCAAGGGCGACGAGGCGCAGAAGATGAATCCGGACAACTCCGGAGCCGATATCGCCGCCTACGGCCAGCTGCTCGCACAGTTGCCGCTGGTGCGTCGCGGCATCGATTCCGGCCAGGCACCGGCCGATCAGGTTTTCGGACTGTTCAGCCGCTTCACCGCGGCGATCATCGATGCCTCGATGCTGGCTGCCCGGGTCGCACCGGACGCCGGCATCGCCGTGCAACTCGGCTATGCCGTCCAGGTGATGCGGGCCGCGGAGGCGCTGTCCGAAGCCACGACACTCGGTGAATTGTTCCTGGTGACGAACACGTCGACGCCCGCGCAGTGGACCCAGTACATCAACTATCTGGGTGAATACCGCGGCCAGATCGCCTATTCGCTCTCGGTGCTGAAGGGCCAACGCGCGGATCAGCTCGACGCGATCGTGAACAGCCCGGCGTGGGCCCAGATCAACGAGATGGCCGATGCGATCGCCGCGCGCGGTCCGACACCGGGCACCGACGATGCCGACTCGAGTACCCGGGCCGGCGACACCACGCGTTCGCGTACGACCCGGCCGACCGCGAAACCGCTGCCGATGACCCTGCAGGCCTGGCAGGACGGTTCCGCGCAGATCGCGTCCGGACTGCTGACACTGTGGCAGGACAAGAGCCGGGACGCGCATGCCGAGGCGCGGGATCAGGGTGACCGCACCGCCATCGGATCGCTGGCCGGCGGCGGTGCGGTGTTGCTGGTGTCGGTTCTGGCCTTCCTCGCCTCGCTGGTGCTGGCGAACCGGTTCATCGGCCGGATGCGCCGATTGCGCCGCGACACACTGGAATTGGCCGATGAACGGCTGCCCGACATCATGCGCCGGGTGTCGGCGGGCGAGACGGTGGATGCCCCGTTGGAGGTGTCGCGGCTGGACTTCGGTTCCGACGAACTCGGCCAGGTCGCGCAGGCGTTCAACCGGGCACAGGTGGCGGCGGTATCGGCCGCGGTCGCGGAATCGAATACCCGCGCCGGTATCAACACGATCTTCCTGGATATCGCCCATCGCAGCCAGGCGCTGGTGCATCGTCAACTGGCGCTGCTGGACCAGGCCGAGCGGCGCGAGGAGAATGCCGACCAGCTCGAATTGCTGTTCCAGCTCGACCATTTGGCCACGCGCGCCCGCCGCAACGCCGAGAATCTGATCATCCTCGGCGGTAAGCAGCCCGGCCGGCGCTGGCGCAATCCGGTGCCGCTGATCGAGGTGATTCGCGGCGCGGTCGCGGAAAGCCTCGACTACACCAGAATTCGCATCGGCCGCATTCCACGCACCCGGGTGATGGGCACCGCGGTCGCCGACCTGATCCACCTGCTGGCCGAGCTGATGGACAACGCCACCTCGTATTCGCCGCCGCAGGCGCGGGTGGAGGTGCATGCCGCGGTGGTGGGTCGCGGGGTAGCGGTGGAGATCGTCGACCAGGGCCTGGGCATGACCGCCGACGAGCTCGACCGGCGCAACGAGATGCTTTCGCATCCGCCGGAGTTCAGTGTGGCCGCACTCTCCAGCGACACCCGGCTCGGACTGTTCGTGGTCGCGAAACTGGCCAACCGCCACGGTATTTCGGTGAAGCTGCGCGAATCGGTGTACGGCGGCGTGCGCGCGGTGGTGCTGATCGGAACACCGGTGCTGGAAGCCGGCGACGTGAACGGTACGGAGTTCGAGGATCCGGGACCCGCCACCGGTGAGTTCGCCGTGCTCGGACCGGCGACCAACGCTTCCGCCGTCCGTGCCGAAGTGGTTGTCGCCGAGGATGTTCCGGTGACCGAAGTGTCCACGCCACCGGCGACCGATCCGGACCCGGGCACACGACGCTCGGCCTGGTTCACCTCGGCCTCCGAGCACATCGATTCCGCGCCCGCGACCGGGGTGTTCGGTGCGCCCGTGACCACTCCGGGCGTGGTTCGCGCCGGTGAGGGCCGCCCGCCGCTGCCGCGCCGGGTGCGTTCGGCCGATCGCGCCGATACGCCCGCGGCCGGCTCGAATACCGTTCGGCAACGCACCGCCGATCAAGCTCGCAACCTGATCAGCGCCGTCGAGCAGGGCACTCGGCAGGGCCGCCGACCCGCTGCCGAAACCGGCTCCACGGCATCACAATTCGACACAGACGAGGGTGAAGATGGCTAATCCCAACCGAAGTGACGTCGGCTGGCTGCTCGATGATCTGGTGAAGGGTCTCACCGGCGTGCGCTACGCGGTCCTGCTGTCCACCGACGGACTGCTGCTGGGTAACTCCTCGGAGCTCGAGAACTCCGATGCCGAGCGGTTCTGTGCGATGGCTTCCGCGCTGCACAGCCTGGCCCGCAGCGCCGGACACCATTTCGACGCCGGCGGTGTCTGCCAGACCATGGTGGAACTCGACCGGGCGGTGCTGTTCATCACCGCCGCGGGCGACAACGCCTGCCTGGGCCTGCTGGCCGCGGACAACGCCGATCTGGGCATGGTCGCGTATGCGATGAACCAGACCGTGCAGCGGGTCGGTTCACATCTCGCCGTCGACCGACGATGAGTCACCGTGAACGACGGTGACGCCTGGTTCGACGACGAGGCCGGACCGCTGGTCCGGTTGTACGCGGTCACGCACGGGCGTGGCCGCAGCAACCGGCCGGAGCTGGACATGCTGACCCTGGTGGTCGATATCGGCCGGGGCGCGGCGCTGCGCCGCCACGAACCCGAGTACGCCGCCATCGTGGAGTTGTGCCGCACACCGCAGTCGGTCGCGGAAGTCGCTGCGCGGCTGGAACTTCCGCTGACGATGACGAAGGTGCTCATCGGCGACCTCATCGACGACGGCCGCCTCGAATACCGCCAGCCTCGTCAGGACGAGGCATCCGACGTAGGCCTGCTGCAGGCGCTGCTGGACGGTATTCGCGGACTCTGACACGGCGGAGTACCGCCGGCACTGCTCAGCGCAACCGCGCCGCAAGGCGTTTCGCGTTCATATGGGCGATCGCCTCGATCGAGACCATCGGATTCACCCCGGACGCGGTGGGGAAGCAGGACGCGTCGGCGACGACGACGTTCGGCACGTCCCAGGTGGCGCCGTCGGGGTCGGCCGCCGACATGTCCGGGGAGCCGCCCATCCGCGCCGAACCCATGATGTGCAGCGCGCCCATCGCGCACTGCCCGGGTTCGTAGCCGGCGGCGGCGCACGCGGCGGCGAATTCGGCGTGCGACCCGGTGCGTCCGGGCTCGTAGGCGGGGCCGGCCTGCTGGCCGGAATAGATGCGGCGTGCCCCGGCGGCCTCGAGAATCTGTGCGGCGCCGAGGATTCCGGTGTGCAGATGGCCGCGATCGTGGTCGGAGAGCCGATAGGAGACCACCGGTTCACCGTTCTTGTCGACGCCGACACTGCCGTGGTCGCGGTCGCGGGTGATCACTCCGAGGGCCACCGACTTGTTCAGTTCCAGCAGATTCGTCCGGTAGGCCGCCGCGCCGCGCCAGTTCATGAAACCGACGCCCATGCCGGGATGGATGGGACCGGTCTCGTAGATGACGCCGTAGCCGTTGCCGTCCAGATCGCGGTGCTGACGGCTGATCCGGGCCTGCATACCGCCCTCCCACGGCCGGATCGGCTCGTCGAAGACACCGAAGACCGCCGCGGCGGGATGCAGTCGCAGATAGTCGCCGATGTTCTTGTTGCCCAGACCCGATCGCTTCAGCAGCGCCGGGGTCTGCACCGCACCGGCGGCCACGACCACGGCGCGGGCCCGCACCTCGATCGGGCTGCCGTTCGAACTCACGGCCGAGACTCCCTCGGCGCGACCGTTGTTCACGAGGATGCGCCGCACGTTCGCGTCGACCACGAACCGGGCGCCGTGCTCGGCGGCGTCGGCGAGCCAGGTCTTGGTGACCGACTGCTTGGCGCCGACGCGGCAGCCGTAGGGGCAGCGACCGCATTCGACCCCGGCGTCGCACGCGTCGCCGACATTGCGGGGCAGGGCGTCGATATGCCAGCCCAGAGCGGTGGCGCCGCGTTCCAGCACGCTGTCGCGCGCCGAGAGCGGGGAGTGGCGGTCGTTGACGCCGAGACGGCCGGTCACCGCGTCCAGGGCGGCGGTGAATTCGTCCTGCGCAAACTGCGGCACACCGAGTCCGGCCCATTCGGCGCGCACCTCGTCGGGCGTGCGCAGCGAGGTGCTCCAGTTGACCACCGTGCCGCCGCCCAGGCAGGTGCCCGCGACCAGGGTGATCTGGCCTTCGCTGGTGGCGGGCGGGCCGGGTGCGTACAGATTGAGCAGGGCGTCGAGTTCCCCGGTGCCGAAATCCCGGTCGTCGTAATAGTTTCCGCGTTCCAGCACGATGACGTCGAGACCCGCCTCGGCCAGTACGGCGGCGGCGGTGCCACCGCCGGCCCCCGAACCGACGATGACGACATCGCAGGTCAGTGTGGTCGCTGCGGTCGGACGCAGCACGGAGAGGGCGGGCGCCGGCGCCGAGGCGAGCGTGCCGGGCGGGCCCGGATAGTCGATGGCCTTCCACAGCGGGTGGCTACCCGTGGGGCCCGGCGTGACGTTGTAGGACAGCAGAGCGGCCTGCTTGAGCGCCTGAAACAGCGTGCGCTTCAGCGCGATTCGGGAATCGCCGAGGCGGAGCAGGGTGCGCTCGCGCTCGTCGGCGGTCAGCGCCGAGAAGCGCCGGCCCCGGTTGCCGAGCAGTACCCCCGCCAATCGGGAATCCCACAGATCGAGCAGGGTGGCGAGCTGTTTCGCCTCGGAGGGGCGCGGGTTGCGGCTCAGGATGTCGAAAACCGTAGCCACGGAACCTAATTCGGTCGCCGACGGCAAACTCAGCCCGTCGCCCGGTGTGAACGTATCGCAGATCAGGCCCAGGGCTGCGCGCTGCTTCGCTGTCGGATCCATAAAAGCTCACCTTTCACAACACTGGGGTGAGTTGTATCACGATGCGTGAATCCGCGCTTACTTATCTGCCACATACACGCAGATATGGCTCATTTTCCGGGTGCGACGCCGAGTTTTGACGGGAGAACTGCCGGTCACATGCA
Organism: Nocardia sp. 852002-20019_SCH5090214; assembly: GCF_001665865.1. Taxonomy (NCBI): domain Bacteria; kingdom Bacillati; phylum Actinomycetota; class Actinomycetes; order Mycobacteriales; family Nocardiaceae; genus Nocardia; species Nocardia sp. 852002-20019_SCH5090214. Next base: position 134,048 of record NZ_LZMK01000021.1, read on the forward strand.
GTTCGGTGATCGGTGCCGCGCAGCAGCATCGGCGTCAGGTTGCACGCAGTTTCGCGACGGTGTGGTCCGGTGTCGGAACGGGCGTCGTCTCGTGTTCCGCACGCACGCCCAGCTGCCCGGGCGTCACCTGGTCGATCAGCGCCCACGCCCGTTCGATGGGCAGATCCACGATGCCGTACTTCTTCTTCCCGGCCGCGCTGGCCGCGATCACGGTCGCCAGTCCCGCCCGCCGCTGGAAAAAGGTCTGCCGCACGGTCCACCCGATCACACCCGGCGCCTCCAGGCAGTCACGGTCGCGATCCAGCGATCCGCGCCGGGTGATCAGCCAGACCGGACGCGCGCCGTCCGACGGGATCACCGCATGCCCCAGTCCGCGATATCGATCGTGTGCCAGCGCCGCCGCGAAGAGCGCGACGACCGCGAGGAGAATCCAGGCCCACAGCGGAACATGAAGTCCGGCAAGGGATATCGCGACCAGGAGGGCGAGCAGGACCCACACGGGCATGAAAGCGCGAGTGTAGCGCCGGCGCCGTGCGCGCGGGCCGTGCTGTTCGAGCGCCACCAACGCGGGGGCGGCGGCGGACGTGATCGCAGCGCCGCCCGCCGGGGTGGCGTCGGTGCGGCGGGATCCGCTGGTGAGGAGCTGGGCGAGGGTGCGGTCGACGGCGGCGCGCGGCGCTTGGGGGAGGAGCTTCTGGCGCGGGCTGGTGCCGGTCATGATGGCCTCGAGTTCGGCGCCACCGGCCAGCCGGAGCAGCAGCGGTTCCTTGACCGTCGCACCGCGCAGTCGGGACAGGTCGAGCGTGGTCTGACGGGTGGTGAACAGGCCGCCGCGGATATGCAGCGCCGCGCCGTCGTCGAGTACCCGCAGCCCGAAATACGTGGTGAGGTAGCGGACGCAGGCGGCGATCGCGGCGATCACCAGCAGCACCGTGACCGCCCCCGTCACGGCGAGGGCGATGAAAACCGCACTGTGCTCGGTCAAGTCCTGCACGGCGTGCGAACGCACCAGCACATCGGCGACCCCGACCTTCGCGGCCAGGCCGATCACCGGCCCGACGATGGCCAGGCCGGTCAGCGACAACGGTGCGTACCGAACCCAGCGCGGCTGCCAATGCCCGATCTCGATCGCTTCGTCCGCGAGATCGTCGGTATCGCCGCTCAGGGCTCGCTGGAGTGCGGACCGGCCGGCGGTGATCCCGTTGTGGACCGAAGTGCCTTGATGTGCGGGCGTATTCGAATGGGCACGGATCCTAGGTTCGGTCGCCGATCCGCTGTCGGCCGTGTGACCGAAAGACCCGGGATTCGCGTTCGGCGTGCCGGTTGCCGCACCGGTGCCCGGCTCCGTGTTCTCGGCCGGCCGCAACAGCAAGGCCCGCAGTTCGGGAACCTGCCGCGCATCCACCCCGTCGAGGTGAAACCGCTTCTCCCGATCGGCGTGCTGCCCGGTGCCGATGACGAGCACCACCAATCCGAGCAGCCGATGCATCAGGTCCGCGTGCACGTCCACCGACCGAATCCGGGTCCGCGGCACGGTCAGGGTCCGTCGCTGCAGCAAGCCCCGGCGCAGTTGCACGGAGTCGGCGCCGATCCGGTAACTGGTGGTGAACCACCGCGTCAACGCGAACGCCACGATCACCACCGCGACCGCCACCGGACTCCACGCCGGCCCGCCGCTCTGGGTCCCCACGATCACCGCGCCCAGCAGCACGGGAATGTATTTGAACAATTCCCGCACCGGATGCACGAGCAGCATCCGCATATCCAGCCGGCGCCAGTCGGCGGTTGCCCCCACTTGCGGATCACTCACGTCGCATCCTCCCGATGAATCGACGCGATATCGGTCAGCCGGTTCACGGTGCGCTCGGCGACCTCCAGATCCAGCGCCGCGATCCGCACCGCGCCCGCCGAGGAGGCCGTGGTCACCGTCACCGTCGCCAACCCGAACATCCGCTCCAACGGCCCCCGATGCGTATCCACCGTCTGCACCCGCGTAATCGGCGCGACCCGGCTCTCCTGGTTGAACCACCCCGTCCGCGTGTAGACCGCGGTGTCGGTCACCTCCCACCGATGCACCGCGTATCGCCACACCGGCACGACCCCGACGCCGAACCCGGCAGCGACCACCGTCGCCGCCACCAGAGCGAGCGCCCACGCCCGATGCGAGCCGTCCAGCACCACCCACACCAGCTCACCCACCAGCACGAACGCCCAGAAGATCGCCGGCCCGGCCGCCCACAACAGCGGTGCCCGCCGACTGGCCCGCCACGCCGGAGCGGCCGATATCGTGCGCGCGGGCGAGACTTCCGGCGACCGGGTCATACCAGCCATCGTGACATGTTTCAGGTGATCCATCGGTCGGCGAGCCGATCGACCCAAACGGGACATTCCTCGGCGCTGTCCGGTGGGGCGTCGACGAGCACCAGTTCCGTGATGCCGAGATCGCCGAGCAGGGCGACGTCGGCGCGGGCCGGGTTTCGCAGGGCCACGGCCAGGTACAGGTCGGCGATATCGCGTCCGGCGTCCGCGCAGAACCGGGCCAAGAGTTGTAGCCGGTTGCCAACCGCGGACACGCCGTCGAGGTTGAAGCCGTACCAGCCGTCTCCCCAGTCGGCGACCCGCCGCAGCGCTCGGTCGCTGTTTCCGCCCACGAGGATCGGCAGATGGGGCTGGGTCGGTTTCGGGTTGACGCGGATGCTGCGGAAGGAGACGTAGTGCGAGTCGTAGGTCGCGGGGTCGTCGCGCCACAGCGTTCGCAGGGCGTGCACGTAGTCGGCGGTGCGGGCCGCTCGCCCGTCGAATGCGATGCCGAGTGCGTCGAACTCGTCCCTGGACCAGCCGATTCCGATGCCCAGACCGAATCGGCCGCCGCTGAGCCGGTCCAGTGATGCGGCCTGTTTGGCCATGATCACCGGGTTGTGCTCGGGCAGCAGGACGATGCCGGTGGCCAAGCGGATGGTCGACGTGACCGCGGCGGCGTAGGTCAGGCAGGCGAACGGATCGAGCCAGTCGGCAGTGGCCGGGACGGCGATCCGGCCGTCGTCGGAGTAGGGGTAGGGAGACGACGAGTCGTCGACCATCACCACGTGCTCGCCGCACCACAGTGTCGCGAAACCGCGGCGTTCGGCATGCCGGGCGGTCGCCCGGACGATCTCCGGCCGGGAGCCGGAGCCGATTCCCAATCCGTGTAACCCGAATCGCATGGCATCGCCGCCTCGTATGTATCCGGTGTGACCGGCAGCCTAACGCGCCCGCCACCTGTCGACGCTCTCACCAGCGCACTCGTCGGCGGCGTCGTTCCGGGCGCAAACTGGTCGCCCGAAGCAGGAATAACCCGTGAAGGCCCCCGGGTTGTCTCACGTCACAGGGCACCGAAGGGAGAACACTCGGATGGTTGGCGCATGATCGACGGCGTGAACGAACAACCGCACACTGGGCTACCGACTCCTGGTGTACCGCCCGTTCCGCCGAGTTCTTCGGCCATGCGCAGAGCCTTGCGGCGTGCGCGCGACGGGGCGACGCTCAATCTCGACGAGGCCGTGGTGCTGCTGCACGCGCGCGGTGCGGATCTCGAGGATCTGGCCGCCTCCGCGGCGCGGGTGCGGGATGCCGGGTTGCGGGAGACGTATTCGGGGGACACCCTGCCCATCACCTATTCCCGCAAGGTGTTCATTCCGCTCACCCGCCTGTGTCGCGACAAATGTCATTACTGCACATTCGTGACGGTGCCCGGCAAGCTGCGCGCCGACGGCCACGGCATGTATCTGGAACCCGACGAGGTGCTCGAGATCGCCCGTAAGGGCGCCGAATTGGGTTGTAAGGAAGCGCTTTTCACGCTGGGCGATCGCCCGGAGGACCGCTGGCCGGAGGCGCGGCAGTGGCTGGACGAGCGCGGCTACGATTCCACTCTCGACTACGTGCGCGCCATGTCGATCCGGGTGCTCGAGGAAACCGGCCTGCTGCCGCATCTGAATCCGGGGGTGATGAGCTGGGCGGAGATGTCGCGACTCAAGCCGGTCGCCCCGTCGATGGGCATGATGCTGGAGACCACCTCCGAGCGCCTGTTCACCGAGCGCGGTCAGGCGCATTACGGCAGCCCGGACAAGGATCCGCAGGTCCGGCTGCGCGCCCTCACCGATGCCGGACGGCTGAGCATCCCGTTCACCACCGGCATCCTCGTCGGCATCGGTGAGACCTACGCCGAGCGCGTCGACTCGATTCTGGCGATCCGCAAGTCGCACAAGGCTTTCGGGCATGTGCAGGAGGTGATCGTGCAGAACTTCCTGGCCAAGTCCGATACCGCCATGCGCGACACCCCCGATGCGGATCTCGCGGAGTTCCGCGCCACGATCGCGGTGACCCGGTTGCTGCTGGGGCCCAAGATGCGGATTCAGGCCCCGCCGAATCTGGTGTCGCTCGACGAGTGCCGGGCCCTGATCGATGCCGGTATCGACGATTGGGGCGGGGTGTCGCCACTGACCCCGGACCATGTGAATCCGGAGCGGCCGTGGCCGAACCTCGAGGTGCTCGCCGAGGTGACCGCGCAGGCCGGCTATGTGCTGACCGAGCGGCTCACGGCCCATCCGAAATATGTACTCGCCGGCAATCCCTGGATCGACCCGCGCGTGCTGGGACATGTCGGCGCACTGGCGGATTCGCGCACCGGACTGGCCCGCGACGTGTATCCGTCCGGTCGACCGTGGCAGGAACCCGACCAGTCCTGGGAGTCGCTGGGCCGGGTGGATCTCAACACCGCCATCGACACCGAGGGCCGCAATACCGAGTCGCGCAGCGATTCCGGGCTCGACAGCGACGGCCTCGGCGCCTTCGGCGACTGGGAAACCGTTCGGGAACAAGTACTTTCACTCAGCGCGCCGGTGAAGCTCAACACCGACGTGTTGAGCGCCCTGCGCGCCGCGGAGAAGGATCCGGCCGGGCTCACCGACGACCAGTACCTGGCGCTGGCCACTGCCGACGGCCCGGAACTCGACGCCATCGCCGCGCTGGCCGATCAGCTGCGCCGCGACACCGTCGGCGACGACGTGACCTACGTGGTGAACCGCAATATCAACTTCACCAACATCTGCTACACCGGCTGCCGGTTCTGCGCGTTCGCGCAGCGCAAGGGCGATGCCGACGCCTTCACCCTCTCCGCCGACGAGGTCGCCGAACGCGCCTGGGAAGCGTATGTGGAAGGCGCGACCGAAGTGTGCATGCAGGGTGGCATCGACCCCGACCTGCCGGTCACCGGGTACGCCGATCTGGTGCGGGCGGTCAAGAAGCGGGTGCCGTCGATGCATGTGCACGCGTTCAGCCCGATGGAGATCGTCAACGGCGCCTCGCGCGGCGGGCAGAGCGTGCACGATTGGCTCTCGGCGCTGAAAGAGGCCGGGCTGGATACGATTCCGGGCACCGCGGCGGAGATTCTCGACGACGAGGTGCGCTGGGTGCTCACCAAGGGCAAGCTGCCCACCTCGGCGTGGATCGACGTCATCACCACCGCCCACAAACTCGGCATTCCGTCGAGTTCGACGATGATGTACGGCCACGTCGACAATCCGAAGCACTGGGTCGGCCACCTGCGGGTGCTGCGCGGCATCCAGGACGAGACCGGTGGGTTCACCGAATTCGTGCTGCTGCCGTTCGTACACCAGAGCGCGCCGCTGTATCTGGCGGGCGCGTCGCGGCCGGGGCCGACGATCCGGGACAACCGCGCCGCGCACGCGCTGGCCCGCATCATGCTGCACGGGCGCATCGCCAACATCCAGACCAGCTGGGTGAAGCTGGGCATCACCGGCACCCAGGTGATGCTCAACGGCGGCGCCAACGATCTGGGCGGTACGTTGATGGAGGAGACCATTTCCCGGATGGCCGGATCGGAGCACGGCTCGGCGAAGTCGGTGGCCGAACTGGTCGAGATCGGCGCCGGGATCGGTCGCCCGGTGCGGGAGCGCACCACTACCTACGGGATACCGAAACACCAGGTGTCGGCCCTGCCGCTGACCGTCGGCTGATTCGTCGGCGCCGCCTGGCGGACCCGCGCCGCGGAACTTCGGAGGCGGGCGTCGCGCACACCGGCGGCTCCGGCGATTCGGACACCGCCGGACCGGCGAATCGGACACCGCCGGACCGGGCGGCGAACAGCGCCGGAGACGGTGTGTCGCATCCCGTCGGGATCGACAAGTTAGGCAAGGCTGACCAGTTGTAATGTGAGTCCCCGGGATACTGTTGCGCGGGCGGAAGTGTCCCGCAGGCAAGGACAGACTAGGAGAACGGCAGTGCCGTACATCATCGCTGAACCGTGCGTTGACGTGAAGGACAAGGCGTGCATCGAGGAATGCCCCGTGGACTGCATCTACGAGGGCAATCGCATGCTGTACATCCAACCCGACGAGTGCGTGGACTGTGGTGCATGTGAGCCGGTGTGCCCGGTGGAAGCGATCTTCTACGAGGACGACACCCCGGACCAGTGGAGCGGGTACATCAACGCGAACGTCGACTTCTTCGACGACCTCGGCTCGCCCGGCGGCGCAACCAAGGTCGGCAAGACGGACTACGACGTGCCGTTCATCGCCGCGCTGCCGCCGATGGCGAACGAGTAGGTAGCGCCTCGGTGATCCGCGATCGTGTGCGGGTCAGCAGTCTGCTGCCCGATTTTCCCTGGGACACCATCGCCGGGGCCAAGGCTCGCGCCGCGGCGCATCCCGACGGCATCGTCGACCTGTCGGTAGGCACACCGGTCGACCCGGTCGACCCGCTGATCCGCGCCGCGCTCGACTCGGCCGCCGCCGTCCCCGGGTATCCCGCCACCTACGGCACTCCCGAACTGCGGGAGGCCGCGGTGGCGGCGGTCGCGCGCCGCTTCGGCATGTCCGGCATCGGCTCCGATGCGGTGCTGCCGGTGATCGGCACCAAGGAACTGATCGCCGGATTGCCGCGACTGCTGGGCCTCGGCCCCGCGGATCTGGTGGTGATTCCCGAGGTGGCGTATCCGACCTACGAGGTGGGTGCGCTGTTGTCGGGTTCGCGAATTCTGCGGGCGGACGGCATGACTCGGCTCGGCCCCGAATCGCCGGCGCTGATCTACCTGAACTCACCGTCCAATCCCACCGGCCGGGTGCTCGGCATCGACCATCTGCGCAAGGTGGTGTCCTTCGCCCGCGAACGCGGCGCGATCGTCGCCTCCGACGAGTGCTACCTGGGCCTGACCTGGGACGCCGAGGCGGTATCCATCCTCGACCCGCGCGTCAGCGACGGCGACCACACCGGTCTGCTGGCCATCCACTCGCTGTCGAAGACGTCGAATCTGGCCAGCTACCGGGCCGGTTTCGTGACCGGCGACGTCGAGTTGATCCGGGAGCTGCTGGAGGTGCGCAAACATTCCGGCATGATGGTCCCGTACCCGATCCAGGCCGCGATGACCGCCGCACTGGCCGACGACCGGCACGAGGCGCAGCAGCGCGAACGCTACCGCGCCCGCCGCGAGGTGCTGCGAAAGGCGTTGGAGGAGGCGGGTTTCCGCATCGACCACTCCGAGGCCGGCCTGTATCTGTGGTCCACGCGCGGCGAGAACTGCCGCACCACGCTGGACTGGCTCGCCGAGCGCGGCATCCTCGCCGCACCCGGTGACTTCTACGGCCCCACCGGCACCGAGCACGTGCGCATCGCCCTGACCGCGACCGACGAGCGTATCGCGGCCGCGGCGGTCCGGCTGTCCGCCTGAGACGGCGGCCGGGCCGCGGCTCGGTTTTCTCAGCAATCAACCGGCGACGCGACGCGCGTCGTACTCGTCGGTTTACCGCAGCATCGCCCCGATGCGGGACTAGCCTGGCGTTATGGACGCTGTCACGGTTGTCCCGACTCCGGCGAACGAGCCGGTTCACTCGTATGCGCCGGGGAGCCGGGAACGAGAACTATTGATCGGCAAACTTGCCGAAATCTCCGGGCGAACGGTCGATGTGCCGCTCGTGATCGGCGGCAAGCATCGGCCGGGGACCGGGCCCCGCTCCGAGATCGTGATGCCGCATCGGCACGAGCACGTGCTGGGCACCTACGCCGATGTGACTCAGGAGGAAGGCCGGGCCGCGATCGAGGCGGCGACGGCCGCCGCGCCGCAGTGGCGCGCGCTGCCGTTCACCGAGCGCGCCGCGGTGCTGCTGCGGGCCGCCGACCTGCTGGCCGGGCCGTGGCGGGAGACGGTGGCCGCCGCGACCATGCTGGGGCAGTCGAAATCGGCGCACCAGGCCGAAATCGACGCACCCTGCGAGCTGGTGGACTTCTGGCGGTTCAACGTCGCCTTCGCGAGCCACATTCTGGCGCAGCAGCCGGAATCGTCTGCGGGCGTGTGGAATCGGATGGATTATCGCCCGCTCGAGGGATTCGTCTACGCGATCACCCCGTTCAACTTCAGTGCGATCGCCGGGAATCTGCCGACCGCGCCCGCGCTGATGGGCAATACCGTGGTGTGGAAGCCCTCACCCACCCAGACGCTGGCGGCGTACTACACGATGCGGGTGCTCGAGGAGGCCGGGCTGCCGCCGGGGGTGATCAATCTGGTCACCGGTGACGGCATCGAACTGTCCGAGGCCGCGCTGACCGATCCGCGCCTGGCCGGCATCCACTTCACCGGCTCCACCCGCACCTTCCAGCACCTGTGGCAGCGGGTGAGCGCGAATATCGGCCACTACCAGGGATATCCGCGGCTGGTGGGAGAGACCGGCGGGAAGGATTTCGTCCTGGCGCACCGCTCGGCCGATCCGGACGCCTTGCGCACCGCGCTGATTCGCGGCGCCTACGAATATCAGGGACAGAAATGTTCGGCCGCCTCCCGCGCCTACATTCCGCGCTCGCTGTGGCGGGAGATGGGCGACGATTTCCTCACCGAGGTCGACGAACTGAGCTACGGCGACGTGGCCGATCTATCCAATTTCGGTGGGGCCGTGATCGATCGGCGCGCCTACGACAAGAACGTCGCCGCGATCGAGCGGGCCCGCGCGGCCGGTTTGGGCATACCGGCGGGCGGCACCTACGACGACAGCGAGGGCTACTTCGTCGAGCCCACCGTGCTCCTGGCCGATACCCCGCGCGACGAGGCGTTCACCACCGAATACTTCGGGCCGATCCTGGCGGTGTACGTGTACGACGACGATCACCCCGAAGCCTTCGATTCGATACTGGCGGAAGTGGATTCGGCGGCGCCCTATGCGCTCACCGGCGCTGTCTTCGCCCGCGATCGGGCCGCGATCGACCGGGCCGCCACCATACTGCGCTTCACCGCGGGCAATTTCTACGTCAACGACAAGCCGACCGGCGCGGTGGTCGGCCAGCAGCCCTTCGGCGGTGCCCGCGCGTCCGGCACCGACGACAAGGCCGGGTCGTATCTGAACCTGCTGCGCTGGGTCGCGCCCCGGACACTGAAGGAAACCTTCGTGCCGCCGACCGATTACCGCTATCCGCATATGGAGTCGGAATGAACGGCTTATCGGTGGCCCCACCCGGCAGGCGACGATGAACCCGCTGCGCCCCGCGATCCTCGCCGCCGCCGGATCGGTGCGGATGAAGCGGGCGATCACCGGGTTTCCGGTCACCGCCGAGGTCGTGCACCGGTTCGTGGCCGGTGAGAACCGCGCCGACTTGGCCCCGGTCGTCGGCGAGCTGCTGGGCAGCGGCCGGATGGTGAGCGTCGACTTTCTCGGTGAGTACACGACCGAACGCTCGATGGCCGATGACGCCGTCGCCGAATACCTCGCGTTGATCGATGATCTGGCCCGATGGAACCGCTGGCAATCGGCGCAAACCGTTGCGCCGGTAGAGGTTTCGGTGAAGCTCTCGGCGCTGGGACAGTCGCTGGGGCTGGCGGGCCCGGAGATCGCCACCGCGAATCTGCGGACCCTGTGCGAGCGGGCGCAGCAGGCGGGGGTGTGGATCACCGTGGACGCGGAGGACCACACCACCACCGAAACCACCGAGTCGACCGTGCACATGATGCGTGCCGACTATCCCTGGCTGGCGGTCGCCACCCAGACCTATCTGCGCCGCGCGGAGGATCGCTGTCGCATCGCCGCGGCCGAGGGCGCGCGAATCCGGTTGTGCAAGGGCGCGTATCGCGAGCCGGAGTTCGTCGCCTACCAGCGCGCCGCCGATGTGGACGAGTCGTATCTGCGGTGCCTGGAACTGCTCATGGCCGGTCCGGGGTATCCGATGGTCGCCACCCACGATCCGGTCATGATCAGCGCCGCCCACGACATGGCCGGCCGGAACGGGCGCGCCCCGGGCGATTTCGAATTCCAGATGCTCTACGGCATCCGCTCGCTCGAACAGCGGCGCCTCGCCGAGGACGGGCACGCGGTGCGGGTCTACATCCCCTACGGCAACCAGTGGTACGGCTACCTGATGCGAAGGTTGGCCGAACGTCCGGCCAACCTCGGCTTCTTCCTCCGCGCCCTCGCCGAGCGCTGAATCAGACCAGCGGTCGCCCGAAGCGCCGGCGCAACCGCATGTCCGCGAGGTAGAAGTTGAACGGGAAGACCCGGATCACCGTGGGCATCCGCGTCCACACCGCCGAGATCGTGCGCAGGACGAATCGGAACCGGCGTTCGTCGCGTGCGGTCCAGCGCATCCCCATCTCGTCGCGCAGATGCTGGGGCAGCAGGGCGGTGACGGTGAAGCGATGGAACCGCCCGGCCAGCAGCTGAATCAGGCGCGGCTGCATCTTCAGGTCGATCAGATCGTTGAAGTAGCGGCGCACCGGCTCGTCGATGGTCTTCGTCGCGAGGTTCTCCTCCCAGAACGCGTAGAACGCGTCCCGGTCGGCCGGCCACATCTCCGGACGCATCTGCAGCCCGGTGCCGAGCCGGACGCTGTAGCGGTAGAAACGCTCGGCGAGTTCGGGATCCATCGGTCCGCGCATGCGCCGGTACAGATCGTCGACGCCCCAGTACAGGCAGGCCGCCACCCACAACTGCAACTTCGGATCGAAGGCGTTGTACTTGACCGGGCTGTTCGGTCCCGAATGCACCGGGCGGTGCGAGGTGTTGACCGCCTCCCGATAGCTCTGCACGTCCTCGTCGTTGCCCAGCCAGGCCACGGCCAGATAGGTCAGCGTGGTGCGCAGCCGCTTGAGCGGGTGCAACGTCACCTTGCCGCTGTCGACCGTGCTCTCCAGCACGCCGTAGCCGACCGGCGGATGGCTGAGCTGCATGATCACGTTCGCGGCACCGCCCAGGAAGGCGGCCACGCCGTCGATGTGTTCGCGTACCGTCTCCGGGGTCAGCTCGTCGCCCGGAATCTCGGGCAGCGGCTCGGTCGCGCGCAGGGGGGCGGTCATCGTCGACTCGTCTCCTGTTCCTCCCCGCCGGATCGGCGAGAGAATATGAGAAGCTTTCGTATAAACCTTCTCATCGGTGTGGCATCGTGTCAATCGAGGCCGCTGACCATATGGGATGATGAGAGCGTCACCGTGTCCGCGACCCGGGCGAACGAGAGGAACCACCATGACCGGCTCGACCAGACTGTCGACTCGGCTCCTGCCGCTGGTTCGCGGCGCGGGTCCGGAGGACCGCAATCAGACCACGGTACTCGACGCGGCACTGCTGGCTTTCCTCGATTTCGGCATCAAACGCACCAGCATGGTCGAGGTCGCGCGGCGCGGCCGGCTGTCGCTGGCGACGCTGTATCGGCGCTTCGCCGGCAAATCCGATCTGATTCAGGCCGTCGGGCTGTGGCAGGCACGCCAGTTCGTGGAACAGGTCGACGCCGCCGTGCAGCGCCAGATCGATCGCGACGCCAGCGCCGAGGATCAGATCGTCGAACTGTTCGTCGCCTTCCTGGACGGGTTGCGCGGCAACAAACTGCTGGACCGGCTGCTGACCACCGAACCAGAGGTCGTGCTGCCCTACCTCACCGTGCAGGGCGCGCCGGTGATCGAGCTGGGGCGCGACTACGTCGCCGAGTTCATCACCCGCCTGCAGACGGAAGGCAAACTGCCACAGTATGACCCGCTGCCGCTGGCCGAACTCGTCGCGCGCAACGCGCTCTCGCTCGCGCTGACTCCGCAGACGCTGATCCCGGTCGACGACGAGGCCGCCTGCCGGCAGTTCGCCCGCGACCACGTGGTCCCCGGCTTCCGAATTCCCTAGTTACGGGATCAGCCCATAAGGTCCGGATCGTCGGGCCGTGGTGAAATCTGTTGTGCCAGTGTTAGACTGGGGTATCGGGTGCCGAGTATCTCGGTGCTATAGCATTCGCTCGACGCATTGGTCTGCTGTTCCATCGCTGTCTTCGTGACCTCTCCAGATCTTCGCGGCGGTGCCACGCCGCGTACCGGTTCATAGAGCCGGGCCCGCGCCTCGGGGGCTGCCGGGTGAGCGCGCACAGAACATCACGATCGAGCTGTGCGGACCGGCGGAGATGAATTTCCCGGGGGCACTTCGGCGTATCGCCAGCACAGTCCCCAAGAATCCGGGACGACTCCGGTCCGGATCGAAGCTCCTCGAACCCGAGAAGGAGATAGTCGACATGTCAGAACCCGGCAGTACGGTACCCAGGCGGCAACTCGGCCGATACCTTCGCGACCTGCGATCACAGACCGGGATGACGCTGCACGAGGTTGCGCAGAAGGCCGAGATCAGCGCGAGCACGGTGCAGCGCTACGAGAGCGGCCGCTTCCCGACCAAACTCCGATCGGCGGACATTCGCGAAATCTGCGCGGTCCTCGGCGCGGACGAAACCATGACCGCCGCCCTGGAAGGCCTTGCGCAGCAAGCGAATGTGCAGAACTGGTGGCACGAGTACGACGACGTGATCCCGCAGGACTTCGATGTGTACATGGGGTTGGAGGCGGCGGCGGAGCGGTTGGTGGTCTACTCACCGGACGCGGTGATGGGTTTGCTCCAGACTCCGGATTACGCAGCGGTGCTGACGCGAGAGGTCTTTCCCGACGCCACACCGGAAGAGATCGCGCAGCGGGTGCACATGCGAATGCGCCGGCAGTCGCTCATCACTCGGCGCCGCGGCCCGGCCGAACTTCGGATGGTGCTGGGGGAAGCGGCCATGCGTCGGGCAGTCGGCGGGCGACGCGTGATGGCGGCTCAGGCGAAGCGCTTGGCGGACATCAGCACGATGCCGAATGTTTCGTTGCGAATACTGCCGTTCTCCGCAGGCATTCCGCTCGGCCAGGTATACAGCCAGTTCATCGTTCTCGAGTTCGGCAAGGACGCCAAGGGCAATCTGATCGAGCCGCCGATCGTCTATCTCGAACATCCAACGGGCGACCTGTATCTCGAGAAGTCGGCCGACGTGCGCCACTACACTGAGGCGCATCAGGGAATCCAGCGGGCCACCCTGGATGAGCAGGCGAGCAGAGACCTGCTTCGCCGGATAGCAAGGGAGTTCGCAACGTGAGCGGAAAGTACGACGTCGACCTGTCCGATGCCCAGTGGTTCACCAGCAGTCGCACTTCGGGTGGAAAGGAGTGCGTGGAGGTGGCATTCCTGGATGGTGGCCTTGTGGGGGTGCGGGACAGCAAAGATCACACTCGCCCGGCGCTCGTCTTCACTCCCGGCGAGTGGCGGGCATTCATCGGTGGTGCGAAGGATGGCGAGTTCGACCAGGCGTAGCGATCACAGGTCGTTGTAGGGTCTCGAGAGTCGTGGCCACATCTCGAAATGCTTGGCCACAGGTTGGCTGGCCGGCCACGATTCTCGACGACGAGGTGACTCGTGCCGTCGTGGAGGGAACTCGGTGCCTCCTTCGTGTTGCCTCATACCAGCCGCAGTCCCAAACGCCGCCGAAGGCGCATGTCGAACAAATACGCGTTGACCGGAAACATTTTGAGCGACTTGGGAACTCGATCCTCCACCGCGCCGACCGCGTGCAGTAGCCGGGCCAGGCGGCGGTCGTCGGATTCGGTCCACGGCATCTCCATCTGCGTGCGGAGATTCGGCGGCAGCAGTCCGGCGACCACCCAGCGGTGAAATCGCCCGAACGCCAGGCGGATCGGCGGCGGGAACATCTTCAGGTCCACCAGATCGTCGAAGTACGCGCGGATCGTCGGATCGATCCGGACCTCGGCGATCTGCCGGTTCCAGTAGGCGTCGAAGGCGGTGCGGTCGGCCGGCCACAGTGCCTGCGGCATCTGCAGGGTGGTCCCGAACCGGGCGGCGTGGCGGTAGAAGGCCTCGGCCTCCTGCTCGGGCATCGGGCCGTGCATGCGTTCGTAGAGGTCGCGCGAACCCCAGTACAGGCAGGCCGCCACCCACAGCTGCAACGTCGGATCGAAGGCGTTGTACTTGACCGGGCTCTGCGCGGTGGAGCGGACCTGACGATGCTGCCAGTTCACCGCCGCGCGGTAGGCGGCGCGTTCGTCGTCGCTGCCCAGCATGGCGACGGCGAGGTAGGTCAGCGTCGTGCGGGTGCGTTTGACCGGATGCACCATCACCTTGCCGCTGTCGACGGTGCTCTCCACCACGCCGTAGCCGACGGGCGGAAGCGACAGCTGCATGATGACGTTGGCCGCGGCACCGAAGAAGGCGGCCGAACCGTCCAGGTGTGCCGCGACATCGTAGTCGGCGACCGGTTGCCCGGACGACGTGCGAATGGACGTGGTCATCGTCGACCCCCATCTCCGCGTGAGAAGGCTGTACTTCGACAGTCTCACCACCTCAATGCGCTGTCAACGGCCGTGGGACGACGAGACGAATTCGCAATGGGCCGCTCGGTCGGGGAGAGTGCCGGCAGTGCCGGATCGTCGAGCCGGATTGATAGGTTGGCGCGATGTCCTACGGTTCGCTGCCGCTGTTGCCCTCGCTGAATCCGGCCGCCGTGGCCGCCGGATACGACATTCCCGATGCGGTCACCATCGACGGTGAGACGCTGTCGCGCAGCGATCTGGTCGGTGCCGCGACCTCGGTGGCCGAACGCATCGCCGGCGCCGGTCGCGTCGCGATTCTCGCCCGCCCGACCGCCACCACCGTGCTGGGCATCCTCGGATGCCTGATCGCCGGGGTCGCCGCCGTGCCGGTGCCGCCGGATGCCGGATCGGCCGAACTGGACCATATCCTCGCCGATTCCGGGGCGCGGGCCTGGCTCGGTGCGGCGCCGGACAACCCCACGCTGCCGGTGATTCCGGTGCGCAAACACGCCCGCTCCTGGCACAGCCATCCCGAACCGGCCGCGAACACAACGGCTTTCATCCTCTACACCTCGGGGACCACGGGTGCGCCCAAGGGGGTCGTGCTCAGTCGCGGTGCGATCGCCGCCGGGCTCGACGCCCTGTTCGAGGCGTGGTCGTGGACCTCGAAAGACACGCTCGTGCACGGCCTTCCGCTGTTCCACGTGCACGGTCTGATCCTCGGCGTGCTCGGGCCGCTGCGAGTCGGCAGCCCCCTCGTGCACACCGGAAAGCCCACGCCTGCCGCCTATGCGGCCGCGGCCGGCACCCTGTACTTCGGCGTGCCGACGGTGTGGTCGCGTATCGCCGAAGA
Source organism: Nocardia sp. 852002-20019_SCH5090214 (assembly GCF_001665865.1). Lineage (NCBI taxonomy): Bacteria > Bacillati > Actinomycetota > Actinomycetes > Mycobacteriales > Nocardiaceae > Nocardia > Nocardia sp. 852002-20019_SCH5090214. Next base: position 149,530 of record NZ_LZMK01000021.1, read on the forward strand.
CCCGGATGCCGCAAAGGAATTGGCGAATGCCCGGTTGTTGATCTCCGGCAGCGCGCCGCTGCCGATTCCGGTCTTCGAACGGCTGCGTGAGCTCACCGGTCAGGCGCCGGTGGAGCGTTACGGCATGAGCGAAACCATGATCACGCTCTCCACTCGGGCCGACGGCGAGCGCCGGCCGGGCTGGGTCGGCCTGCCGGTGGCGGGTGTGCAGACCCGGTTGCGCGACGAGACGGGCGCGCCGGTTCCGCACGACGGCGAAAGTATCGGCGGACTGCAGGTGCGCGGGCCCATGCTGTTCGACGGCTATCTCAACCGGCCGGAGGCCACCGCCGACAGCTGGACCGAGGACGGCTGGTTCGTCACCGGCGATGTCGCCGCGATCGACGCCGAGGGATTCCATCGCATCGTCGGGCGCGAATCGGTGGATCTGATCAAATCCGGTGGCTATCGCGTCGGGGCCGGGGAGGTCGAAACCTGCCTGCTCGGTCACCCGAATGTGGCCGAGGTCGCGGTGGTCGGGATCGAGGACGCGGATCTGGGGCAGCGCATCCGGGCCTACGTCGTGCCGCGCGCGGACACCCCGATGTCGGAGCGGGAACTGATCGACTTCGTCGCCCAGCAGCTGTCGGCGCACAAACGGCCGCGCGAGGTGCTGATGGTGACCGAGTTGCCGCGCAATGCCATGGGCAAGGTGCAGAAGAAGCAGTTGCGCTGATCCGACCATCCGGTGCCGGGAACGTGGCGGGTTGACCTGTACCGCACTCGAGGTTCTAAGGTCGGCGCATGATCGCAACGCTGTCTGCAGCCCAGATCGAGTATCTGGCGGGCCAACGCCTGGGTCGGCTGGCCACCATCCGCCCGGACGGATCGCCGCAGAACAACCCGGTGGGTTTCCGCTACAACGAAGCCCTCGGCACCATCGATATCGCGGGCCACAACATGGGCGCCTCGCAGAAGTTCCGCAATCTCGCCAAGGAGGAGCGGGTCGCGTTCGTCGTCGACGATATCGCCTCGGTGAATCCGTGGCAGGTGCGCTGCCTCGAAATCCGTGGCGTGGCACAGGCTTTGCGAGATGTCGACACCTACCTCGACGGCGGCTCGCGGGAACTGATCCGCATCACCCCGCAGCGCGTGCTCGGCTTCGGCATCGACTAGGCCGGCACCGACTAGGCCCGGCACGAGACACGAAACGCCCCTTCCGCCGAGCGGGAAGGGGCGTTTCGCGTGAGATCAGTTGGCGTGCAGGGCGGCGTTGAGTTCGATGCCGGTGCCCTTGCGCGCGACCACCTCGACGCTGCCGGTCAGCGAGTTGCGGCGGAACAGCAGATTCGACTGGCCGGACAGTTCGGCCGCCTTGATCGTGCGGCCGTCCGGCAGCGCGACCTTGGTGCCCGCGGTGACGTAGAGGCCGGCCTCGACGACGCAATCGTCGCCCAGCGAAATACCCAGGCCCGCGTTCGCGCCGAGCAGGCAGCGCTCGCCGATCGAGATGACCTGCTTACCACCACCGGACAGGGTGCCCATGATGGAGGCGCCGCCGCCCACATCGGAACCGTCGCCGACCACCACACCGGCGGAGATGCGGCCCTCGACCATGGAGGCGCCGAGGGTGCCGGCGTTGAAGTTCACGAAACCCTCGTGCATGACCGTGGTGCCCTCGGCCAGATGCGCGCCCAGCCGCACCCGGTCCGCGTCGGCGATGCGGACGCCGGCGGGCAGCACGTAGTCGACCATGCGGGGGAATTTATCGACGCCGTAGACGGTGACCGGACCGCGGGCGCGCAACTTTCCGCGCACCAGCTCGAAGTCCTCGACCGCGCACGGGCCGTAATTGGTCCACACCACATTGGCCAGCAGGCCGAACTGCCCCTCCAGGCTGAGCCCGTGCGGGCGGACCAGCCGGTGCGAGAGCAGATGCAGGCGCAGATATTCGTCGTGGGTGTCGATCGGCGGCGCGGACAGGTCCGCGATCGTGGTGCGCACCGCGACGACCTCGACCCGGCGGGCCTCGTCGGGGCCGACCAGATCGGCGAAGCGCGCGTACTCCGGGTCGCTCGGGCTCAGCCGCGTGGTCTCGGACGTCTCGAACGTGCCCAGTTCCGGATACGGGTACCAGGTGTCGAGGACCGTCCCGTTCACGGTCACCGTCGCTAGGCCGACTGCGGATGCTCCCTGTGTGCTCACGGCCCCTCAGCCTACTGGGTGCGGATCGCGAGGTGGCGGGCTCCCTGTGCCGCCAGAGCCGGAGCCGCTCGGCCCGGTCGTGAGACGTGCGAACAATTAGGCTGGCCCGGTGACCATCGATCTGCGCGCCGACCCGATCTCGATCACCGCGACCCTCGTCGACATCCCGAGCGTCTCCCGCGACGAGGCGGCGATCACCGACACCGTCGCCTGGGCCCTGCGTGAGCAGACCGAGGGCTTCGAGGTGCTGCGGCACGGCAACACCGTGCTGGCTCGCACGAATCGCGGGCTGCCGCACCGGGTGATCATGGCCGGTCACCTGGATACCGTGCCGATCGCCGACAACGTGCCGGGCCGGTTCGAGACGATCGACGGTGAGGAAGTGCTGTTCGGCTGCGGCAGCGTCGACATGAAATCCGGTGACGCGGTCTTCCTGCACCTGGCCGCGACCGTCGCCGACCCGGTCTGCGATCTGACCCTGATCTTCTACGACTGCGAGGAGATCGCCGCCGAATACAACGGTCTCGGCCGCATCGAACGCGAGCTGCCGGAATGGCTGGACGGCGATCTGGCCATCCTCGGCGAACCGTCGGGCGCGTGGATCGAGGCCGGCTGCCAGGGCACCCTGCGCGTCCGCCTCGGCCTCGGCGGCACCCGCGCCCATACCGCGCGAGCGTGGCTGGGCGACAACGCCATTCACAAGCTGGCGCCCGTCCTGCAGCGGCTGCGCGACTACGTGCCGCGCGAGGTGGACATCGACGGTTGCGTGTACCGCGAGGGGTTGTCCGCGGTGAAGGTGGAGGGCGGTGTGGCCGGCAATGTGGTGCCCGACGAGGCCGAGGTGCTGGTGAACTTCCGGTTCGCGCCCGATCGCACCCTCGACGAGGCGACCGAGCATGTGCGCGAGGTGTTCGACGGACTGGATGTGAGCTTCGAGCGGACCGACGGTGCGCCCGGCGCGTTGCCGGGTCTGTCGGCGCCGGCCGCGAAGAACCTGGTGGAACGCGTCCATTCCCACGGCGGTGGCGGGGTGCGCGCGAAATACGGCTGGACCGATGTGTCGCGATTCGCCGCTCGCGGCATTCCGGCGGTCAATTTCGGGCCCGGCGACCCCAACCTGGCGCACAAGGTGGACGAGCGCGTACCCACCCGCCAGATCACCGTCGTCACCGAGATCCTGCGCAACTACCTGACCGGTCACAAGGGCTGAACCGGTAGGTTCGGTCCCATGTCCACCGCGTCCGAGCCCGCACCGACCAGATCACCGAAGTCCACTCCGAAGTTCAGGGGCCCGATCATGTTGCGCCGGGCCCGCAAACAGGGCACCGGAACCACTGATCAGCATCTGCTCGACGGCCGCGGACCCACCGACTGGGTGCACACCGACCCCTGGCGGGTGCTCCGGATCCAGAGCGAATTCGTGGAGGGTTTCGGCGCCCTCGCCGAAATACCCAGGGCCGTATCGGTTTTCGGTTCGGCGCGGACGCAGGTGGATACCCCCGAATACGAGGCGGCGCGGGCCATCGGCGCCGCGCTGGCCGAGGCCGGTTTCGCGGTGATCACCGGCGGCGGCCCCGGCGTGATGGAGGCGGCCAATCGCGGCGCCTGCGAGGCGGGCGGATACTCCGTGGGCCTCGGCATCGAACTGCCGATGGAACAGGGCCTCAACGAATGGGTCGACCTCGGTATCAACTTCCGCTACTTCTTCGCCCGCAAGACGATGTTCGTCAAGTATTCCCAGGCGTTCATCTGCCTGCCCGGCGGCTTCGGCACCCTGGACGAGCTGTTCGAGGCGCTCACACTGGTGCAGACCAACAAGATCACCCGCTTCCCGGTCATCCTCTTCGGCAGTCGGTACTGGGCGGGGCTGGTCGACTGGCTGCGGGATTCGCCGGCCGGCTCGGGCAAGATCTCGCCCGGTGATCTGGGACTGCTGCACGTGACCGACAGTGTGGAGGAGCTGATCGACATCGTGCTGCAGGCCGCCGCGCGCCGCGGCGAGGAGTCCACGGGGACGGAGGACAAGTGGTGAACGGGCAGCCGTTCGCGGTGTGTGTCTACTGTTCGGCCAGCGCCACGGATCCGGACGCGTTGCGGCTGGCCGCCGAGGTGGGCAGTGAAATCGCCCGGCGCGGTTGGCAATTGGTCTCCGGCGGCGGGCATGTGTCGATGATGGGTGCGGTGGCGGTGGCCGCGCGCGCCGGGGGCGCTCGCACCACGGGCGTGATCCCGAAACGTCTGGTGCATCAGGAAGTCGCCGATGTGGACAGCGACGAGCTGATCGTCACCGACACCATGCGCGAACGCAAACAGATCATGGAGGATCGCGCCGACGCCTTCCTGACCCTGCCGGGTGGAATCGGCACGCTGGAGGAATTCTTCGAGGCGTGGACCGGCGGATATCTGGGACTGCACGGCAAGCCGCTGGTGGTGCTGGATCCGAACGGCCACTACCGCGGGCTGTTCGCGTGGCTGGACGAACTGAGCGCGGCCGGATTCATCGGACGGCCCGCACTGGATCGGATTACCGTGACCGCGGATGTGGCATCCGCATTCCGAGCCCTGACCGCGCCGCGCATCGGCACTGCCTGAGCGATTCGACACCGCTCGACCGGAACCCGTTGGAGGAGAATGTGAGCACCGAGGCCCGCAACACGATCAGTCTCTGGGATCTGGTGCGCAGGCTGCCCGCGATGGCGGTGGAAACGCCGGGCATGCTGCGCGGCGCCACCGGCATGCTCGTGCGCGCCGACGACAAATCCTCGGTCGGGCTGTACTTCCAGAAGGCGGCACGGCGGTATCCCAATCGGCCGTTCCTGCGCTTCGAGGGTCGCGAATACACCTACGGCGAGGCCAATACCGAGGTGAACTGCTTCGCGCAGGTGCTGGCGCAGCGCGGTGTGCGCCGCGGCGATGTGGTGGGCGTGCTGATGACCAACCGCCCCGACACGCTGTTCGTGGTACTGGCGACGGCGAAGCTGGGCGCGACCGTCGGACTGCTCAATCACAATCAGCGCGAACAGGTGCTCGCCCACAGCTTCGGTCTGCTCGACAGCGCGGTCAACGTGATCGGCGAGGAATGCGAGGACGCGGTGCGCTCGCTGCCCGAGCCGCCGCCGAATCTGCTGTATTCCGAGGAACTGCGGGAACTGGCCCGCGACGCCGATCCGGCGGACCCGGAGGTGTGCGCCGATATTCGTGCCCGGGAGCGTGCGTTCCTGATCTTCACCTCCGGCACGACGGGCTTGCCGAAGGCCAGCGTGATGACCCATCTGCGCTGGACGAAGAGTATGGCCGGGCTGGGCGGTCTGGGCATCCGCCTGCGTGGTGGCGACACCATGTACTGCTGCCTGCCGCTGTATCACAACAACGCGCTGACCGTCGCGCTCGGCGCGGTGCTCGGCTCGCGCGCGACGTTGGCGCTGGGACGCAAATTCTCGGTGTCGAACTTCTGGAGCGAGGTCATCGCGACCAGGTCGACGGCCTTCATCTACATCGGCGAGCTCTGCCGCTATCTGCTCAACCAGCCGGAATCGTCTCGCGAACACGAACATTCGGTGCGGCTGGCCGTCGGCAACGGCCTGCGCGCGGAGTTGTGGGACGAATTCCGGCGGCGCTTCCGCATCGGCCGGGTGGTGGAGTTCTACGGCGCGAGTGAGGGAAATATCGCCTTCATCAACGCCTTCGGCGTGGACCGCACCGCCGGATTCGGGCCGCTGCCCTACGCCGTGGTGGAATTCGACGAGGAGACCGGCAAGGCGCGGCGATACCCCGACGGGCGACTGCGCAAGGTTGCCTCCGGCGGTGTGGGCCTGCTGCTGGCGAAGGTCACCGACCGTTCCCCGTTCGACGGCTACACAGACAAGTCGGCGACCGAATCGAAGTTGGTGCGCAACGCATTCGACGAGGGCGACTGCTGGTTCGACACCGGAGATCTTGTGCGCGACCAGCATTGGCGCCACATCGCCTTCGTCGACCGCCTCGGCGACACCTTCCGCTGGAAGGGCGAGAACGTCGCGACCACCGAAGTCGAGGGCGCCTTCGACGGCGCGCCCGGTATCACCGAGGCGGTGGTGTACGGCGTGGACGTGCCCGGAGCCGACGGCAAGGCGGGGATGGCCGCGGTGACCCTCGCCGCCGGCGCCGCCTTCGACGGCTCCGGCCTGGCCGCTCAGCTCTACGACCGCCTGCCCGGATATGCGGTGCCGCTGTTCGTCCGCGTGGTGCCCGAACTGGAGACCACGTCGACCTTCAAGAGCCGCAAGGTGGACCTGCGCAAGCAGGGATTCACCCCGGACGATTCGACCGAGGTCTATGCGCTGAAGGGCCGTGACCAGGGATATGTGCCGTTCTACCCGAGCTATCCCGACGAGGTGGCGGCCGGTACCGCACCCCGAGGCTAGGTCGTGTCCGAGGGCGCCGACGGCCCGGCAATTAGACTCACCTCCATGAGTTCTGCGTCACCGCTGTCCACCCTGTGCGGTAAGCCGGTGGCGACGGATCGGGCGCTGGTGATGGCGATCGTCAACCGAACCCCCGATTCCTTCTACGACCGGGGCGCCACCTTCTCCGACGACGCCGCGATGGCCGCGGTGGCGCGCGCCGTGTCCGAGGGGGCGGATCTGGTCGACATCGGCGGGGTGAAGGCCGGGCCGGGCGACGAGGTCGACGCCGTGGCGGAGGCGCGGCGCGTGGTGCCGTTCGTGGCGGCCATCCGTGCCCGCTATCCGGACCTGTTGATCAGTGTGGACACCTGGCGCAGTGAGGTGGCGCGGGCGGCGGTGGCCGAGGGGGCGGATCTGATCAACGACACCTGGGCCGGGGCGGATCCGCAGCTCGCGGGCGTGGCCGCCGAACTGGGCGTGGGGATCGTGTGCAGCCACACCGGCGGCGCTCGGCCGCGCACCCGCCCGCATCGGGTCCGGTACGCCGACGTGGTGTCCGAGGTCACCGACACATTGGTGCGGGCCGCCGAGGCGGCGCGCGCGGCAGGGGTCGCGGCGGATGCGATTCTCATCGATCCGACCCACGATTTCGGGAAAAACACGTATCACGGGCTCGAACTGTTGCGGGCCGTGGACATTCTTGTAAATACCGGATGGCCGGTCTTGATGGCGCTGAGTAATAAGGATTTCATCGGAGAGACTCTTGGTGTCGGACTTTCCGAGCGATTGGAGGGGACATTGGCGGCAACCGCGTGGGCGGCCGCGGCCGGCGCCCGGGTCTTCCGAGTTCACGAGGTCGCCGCAACCCGGCGAGTAGTGGACATGATCGCGGCGATTCAGGGCATCCGGCCCCCCGCACGAACCTTGCGAGGTCTGGTATGACGTTCGATTGGACTGCCACGAATACGTGGGACCGACCACAGTGGGCGATCGACGAATTGGTCGACGCGAAGGACGGGCGCACCGTGTCGGTGGTGCTGCCCGCATTGAACGAGGAACGCACGGTCGCCGATGTGGTGGCCAGTATCCGGCCGCTGCTCGGCACGCTGGTCGACGAATTGGTGGTGCTGGATTCCGGGTCCGTGGACGCGACGGCCGAGCGGGCGCGGGCGGCCGGGGCGCAGGTGGTGACCCGCGAGCAGGCCGTGCCCGAACTGGAGCCGGTGCCCGGCAAGGGCGAGGTGCTGTGGCGCTCGCTGGCCGCGACCTCCGGCGACCTGGTGGCGTTCGTCGATTCGGATCTGATCGATCCCGATCCGATGTTCGTGCCGAAACTGCTGGGTCCGCTGCTGACCGTGGACGGTATGCATCTGGTGAAGGCCTACTACCGGCGGCCGCTGCGCCAGGGCGCGGCGGTGGAGCAGCACGGTGGTGGCCGGGTGACCGAACTGGTGGCGCGGCCGCTGCTGGCGGCGTTGCGTCCGGATCTGTCGAAGGTGTTGCAGCCCTTGGGCGGTGAGTACGCGGGAACGCGCGAGCTGTTGACCGCGGTGCCGTTCGCCCCGGGATACGGTGTGGAGATCGGTCTGCTGCTGGACACTTTCGACATGCTGGGCCTCTCGGCGATCGGCCAGGTGAATCTGGGCGTGCGCACGCATCGCAATCGTCCGCTGTCGGATCTGGGTGTCATGAGCCGGCAGATTCTCGGAACCGTGCTGGGACGCAGCGGAATTCGAGATTCGGGTGCGGCATTGACGCAATTCCCGCTGGTCGGTGAGGAATTCACGGCGTTGACCACCGATGTGCATCTCGCGGATCGGCCGCCGATGAACACCCTGCGCCCCGAAGAGGTTGCCGCCTGAATCCGCTACGGGCCGAAACCCCGCCGGAGCGAAGCGGAGGCCGAGAACTCAGCGTTCGTGACGGTAGATCGGGGTCAACAGATCCACTTCGATCGGTTCGCCGGTGTGGCGGTCGTAGCGGACGCCGACCACCGTCGAGAAGGCGCGGGTGTCGGCGCGTTCGTGCAGAGTCGCCAGCCGTGTTCCGAGAAGCCGTATCGCGCCCAGCGATCCGGGCGGATGTAGTCCGTCGATGACGAGAATGGTTCCGTGGCCGTCGGGGCGGGGCAGGCGCGCCAGATAGGCGATGTCGTAGGGTTCGGTGCCGCCCGGCCGGTAGATCCGGCGGGCGGCCCGGTCCTCGATCGCGCGGCGGACCCGCCCGGCCCGAGCCAGGGTCCGGCGCAGCCGCGGATCGGCCGACACCAGATAGCGCAGACTGGGCGACAATTCGGGCCCGCCGAGCACGATCAGGCCCTCGCGGTCGAGATTCAGGGGACGTCCGGGGAGGAATCGTTCGACCGTGACGGTGAATCCCAGCTGTCGCAACAGTTCTGCCAGCCGGTGCGGGGCGGCGGCATCCGGCGCGCCGATCAGCGGCGTGGCCCGTGTGACTGCGCGCAGGTCCGGGGTGAGCACGGTGAGTGGTCCGTGCCCGAAGAACAGGCCCTCCGGCACCGGGCCCTGGGTGCTGACCTGGTGAATCCGGGCGCGTGAAAGTCCTGCTGCCGCACCGATCCTGGCGAAGGTCCAGCCCTCGGCGTGCAACTCCCTGATCACCGCTCGGCGGATGCGGGTGAGCTCGTTGATGGTCTGCTGGGCCGCCGCGACCCCTTCGGTGGCAGCCTTGAGGCGTTCGACCTTGTCTTCGATCGCGAACACCCGTGCCACCTCGTCGGCTGACATGTGCGAAGTCTAGATAGCTCGACAGCCGGATGTGTCTAGTCCGGTTGACGAATCCGCCGCGGGGGCCGAATCCATCGAGCGCACCGGGCATTTGGGCCGGACCGGACGGTCCGTAATGGGTGCTATCAGTGCTTTTCGGTCAGGTGGCGTCGAAATCGATCGGCGGTTTTTCGTTGCGGTCGAGCGGTTTCGGCGGCTCGGGCACCGAATAGCTGGGTGCGGTCACAGAATTCGGCGAGCCGGTCTGTGAGGTGCCGGAATCGCCGGACGAGCCGTTACCCGGATTCGCGGCCCCGAAGGTGCCGGTGAACAGCGAATCGTCACCGTCGAAGAGGTGCTTGGTGACCATCGACCGCGGCGTCATACCGCGCAGACCTTCGAGTGGTTTGCGCAGCTCGTTGAGCTCTTCGAGTGGTTTGCGCAGTTCGTCGAGCTCGGGTCCCAGATCGTTGCGCAGCTGGCTGGTGGCGCCGGAGGCGTAGTCGCGGACCTGACGCAGACTCTGCGCGGTCCAGCGAATCGCCCCCGGCAGCCGTTCCGGGCCGAGAATCACCAGCGCGGCGACCACCAGGATCACCATCTCGGGCCAGCCGATATTGAACATAAGACCAGGCTACTGGGGTGCTTGCGGGGCGTTCTTATCGGATTCCAGCGTCACCGGCACATCGACCTGACGGCCGTCGCGGATCAGTTGGAAATTCACCGTCTCGCCGATCTGGTGGGACTGGACGGCGACGGTGAGTTCGGCCGGTTCGGTGACCTGCCGATCACCCACCTTGACGATCACGTCGCCCTCGGCGATACCCGCCTTGGCGGCCGGGCTGTTGCCGACCACATCGGCCACCGCGGCGCCGCTCATGACGTCGTTCTCGACCTGCTTGGTCTTCGCGCTCACGCCGAGCCACGGGTGGTACATCACACCGTCGCGGATCAGCGTCTGCGACACCCGCTGCACCAGATCCACCGGAATCGCGAAGCCGAGGCCGACCGATCCGCCGCTCTCGCTGCGGATGGCGGTGTTGATCCCGATCAGCCGGCCCTCGCCGTCGACCAGGGCGCCGCCGGAGTTGCCGTGGTTGATCGCGGCATCGGTCTGCACGGCGTCGAAGGCGCCGGCGGTGTCGTCGCCGGCCTCCGGGCTCTCCTGGATCGCGCGATGCAACGCGCTGACGATGCCGGAGGTGACGGTCTTGCTCAGGCCCAGCGGCGAGCCGATGGCCAGCACGTCGTCACCGACCTGCACATCGCTCGACTTCCCGAGCCGGGCCACGGTGAGGTTCTTGACGTCGACCTTCAGGACCGCGAGGTCGGTCTTCGGGTCGCGGCCGACCAGCCGGGCCGGTGCCCTGGTGCCGTCGGAGAAGGTGGCCTGGATCTTGGCCCGCCCGCTTTTGTCCTGTGCCGCCATCGAGATGACGTGATTGTTGGTGACGATATAGCCGTTGCCGTCGATGACCACGCCCGAACCGAGGGCGCCGTTGTCGCCGACGGTCTCGCGGATCGAGACGACCGAGGGCAGTACCGCGTCGGCCACCTTGGCGACCTGACTGTGCGGTTTGTCGGTGTTGCTCTCCTGCTGCAGCGCGATCTTGCGCGAGGTCAGCGCCCCGGTGTTCTCGGCCGTGAACCGGCCCACCAGGCCGCCGAGCACGCCGATGATCAGGGCGACCACACCCAGGACGGCCAATGCCTTGGGCGCTACCCTGCCGCCGAACAGCACCTCGCGAGCGCCGAGTTTGGTACCCGGCGGCAGCGGCTGCGGGGCGGGGGTGTGGATGGCGGGATCACCGAGACGGGCCGCGGCGGCGGGATCGCGCCAGGGATCGACCGGTGCGCCGCTATCGGGCGTGTCGGTTGCGGCGTCCGGATCGCGCTGCAGGCGCTCGTCCGAACCCGCGGGCCGGCCGAAGGCCTCGGCCAGCACCGCGTCCGGCGGGCGATTGACCAATTCGGGACTGTCGTGGCGCGGCGCGGACGCGGCCTGGGTGTGCGATGCGAAGGATCCGGCCTGCCCCTCGGGGCGGCGGAAAGCGCGGGCGGTGTGCTTATCGATATCCGGGCGGTACACCGGGCGCGGCCCCAGCACGGGCGCGTCCGACGGCCTCAGGTTCCCCCTGGCCGCCGAATCCGATGAAGCGGACGGCGTCGATTCGGTGGTCACGTTCGCAAACTCTACTTGCGCCACCATCCCGTCCACCGCCTGCTCTCGAATCCCATTTCTCGATTCGAGGAGGAAGCGAAACGGAACGAATCCGCCCGCAGGCCGAGGAAACTCGCGCCGCGCGACATATCTTCGGTGCTACGTCCGGTCAGGTCGGCCAGCGGAATTCTGCTCAGCGTGTCCTGCAGGTCGGTCGGCGCGGAAATCTGCATTTGTGCCGCCCGGCGCAATGCCACCCGGGCCTGCTGCTGCGCCTCGACCTCGGCGGCGCATTCGGGGCAGCGGGACAGATGTTCGGCCGCGCGCAGATAGGCGTTCATTCTCAGCTCGCCGTCGACATATGCGACGACGGCCTCATTGGCCAGGTGTTCGGTGGGGGCGAAACGACCCTCGCCGGTCATACGGATGCACACCCTTCCGACGGACTACAGCTTCGCCGGGCACGGCCGCGGCGCTGCACCGCTGTTTACCCGACTTTCTCCTCAGCGGCGAACCGCTGCTGAGAACCATTATGCGCAAGGTATTCCCGCAGTGCCTGACGGCCGCGGTGGATCCGGCTGCGCACGGTACCCAACTTCACACCGAGGGTAGCGCCGATCTCCTCGTAGGACAGACCTTCGATATCGCACAGCACGACGGCCGCGCGGAATTCCGGCGCCAGCGCGTCGAGCGCCCGCTGCAGGTCCGGATCCAGCCGGGCATCGTGATAGACCTGCTCGGGCCCGGGACCTTCGGACGGCACCCGGTCGTAGTCCTCGGGCAGCGCCTCCATCCGGATGCGGTTGCGCCGGCGGACCATGTCGAGGAACAGATTCGTGGTGATCCGGTGCAGCCAGCCCTCGAACGTGCCGGGCTGGTAGTTCTGCAGCGAGCGGAAGACCCGGATGAACGTCTCCTGGGTCAGATCCTCGGCATCCTGCGGGTCACCGGTCAGGCGGTAGGCCAGGCGGTACACCCGGTCGGCGTGCTCGCGGACCAGTTCGTCCCAGGTCGGCATCATGGTGCGGTCGCCGGTGGCGTCGAAGGCGGCGGTACCGCTGAGCGCGTCGTCGTCCGCGGCCTCGCCCGCGACGGATTCGGTATCGTCGAAGTCGGCGCCGTTCGCGACGACGGCCCGGGCTTCGGGACCGACTTCGGCTTCCGGACGAACTTCGACTTCGGTACGGACATCGCTACGAGCGGCAGCGGGCAGCTCGTAATCGGCCGAGACGCCGATCGGCAGACTCGACTCGGGCAGGGTGGCGTACTCGCGCGCCGCATCGACCTTGTGGATGGGGTGACCTCCTACTCGGGACCGTGGAAGGCGCACGACGACTGGTGGTCGTCGCGTACCGGGTACAACCCCGGACCCGAGTCCGGTGTTCCCGGGCGCCGTCCGGCGGTCGGCCGGCCCTTGCTTGGTCAATACTCTGGCGGTTCCCGATGTGCCGGTGGTATGGGGAGGCTGAGGGACACCTGAGAAAAACACCGGCCGTCGTAGCGCAACCGGACAGCCACGCCGTTAGCCTCATATTCGTGAGCCACATCCCAGCGGCATCGGCCCTGCAGCGCAACCTCGCCTACGTGGAGGAATCCGTGGTCGAGGACGAGATCCTCATCGCCGCGCGGGAGCGGGCCACCGAACTGGGCGCCGCGCCGGTGCCGCCGTCGGTGGGAGCGCTGCTCAGCATGTACGCCCAGCTGCTCGGCGCCCGAGCGGTGGTCGAGGTCGGCACCGGCGCCGGAATCAGCGGCCTGTGGCTGCTCGACGGCATGCGCGAGGACGGGACGCTGACCACGATCGACTCCGAGCCGGAGCATCAGCGTGCGGCCAAGGACGCCTTCCGCGCGGCCGATGTCGCGCCCGCGCGCACCCGGCTGATCAACGGCCGCGCTCTGGACGTGCTGCCCCGGCTCGCCGACGGCGCCTACGACCTGGTGTTCATCGACGCAGCCCCGCTCGAGCATCCGCAATACGTCGAGCAGGCCGTACGTTTGCTGCGTGAGGGCGGGGCGGTGCTGATGTACAACGCGCTGCTGGGCGGGCGGGTGCCCGATCCGGCGCAGCGCGACGCCGCGACCCAGGCGGTGCGGGCGGCGACCCGGGCCGTGGCCGAGGACCCCGCCCTGACCAGCGTGCTGATCCCGGTCGGAGACGGACTGCTCTGCGCCTCGCGCGGCTAGTCGCCGCTCCCCGTGGTCCGGCGGTTCGATCGAGCTGGTTCCGGAAATAGCTCGCTGAAAGCTATCTACCTGCGCGTTCGGCTTCCGAAATTTGTCACGGGCCGAGTCTTGCGTGCGGATTGAACGAGTGTTTAGTATATTGAACATGTGTTTAAGGGAGCAGCCGTACCGGAAGGATCCGCCTCGGATCTGAGCACGCCCGCCCGGATCCGGGACGCGGCGATCGGCGTCTTCGGCGAAGAGGGATTCGGGGTCGGGGTGCGGGCCATCGCCAAGGCGGCGGGGGTTTCGCCCGGCCTCGTCAATCACCACTTCGGTTCCAAGGACGGCCTGCGCGAGGCGTGTGACGAGCACGTACGTGCCGTCATCCGGGCCGCGAAGACGGAATACGTCCAGCAGCCCTCGCCGAATTCGACCCTGAAGGCCCTCGCCGAAATCGAGGAGTTCGCGCCCTACACCGCGTATCTGATGCGCAGCTTCCAGGCCGGCGGAACGCTGATGACCTCGCTGTTCGACCAGATGCGCGCGGACGTGGAGTCCTATCTCGAGGTCGGTATCGAGGCCGGCACCCTGCGCCGGCCCAGGGACGTATCGGCGACGGCGAACTATCTGGCGGTGCAGAACGGCGGCGGATTCTTCTTCTTCCTGCAGCTCTACGCCGCCCGCCACGAAGGAAAGCTCGACTTTCGAAAAGCGCTGCGCGAGTACGCCGACCAGATGATGCTGCCGGCCGTCGAGGCCAACACCCACGGCCTGTTCGCCGATTCCTCGGTGCTCGACTCGTTGCTCGCCGAAATGTGAACCCTTATCTCACAAGGAGATTCGATGTCATCGGCAATCGAGGTCCGGAAGCTGCACAAGCATTTCGGATCGGTACGCGCCCTGGACGGCCTCGACCTCGAGGTCGCCGAGGGAGAGGTGCACGGCTTCCTCGGGCCCAACGGGGCCGGCAAGTCGACCACCATCCGCATTCTGCTCGGCATCCTGGCGCGCACCTCGGGGCAGGCCCGGGTGCTCGAGCGCGATCCGTGGACCGATGCGGTCGAGTTGCATCGCGATATCGCCTACGTTCCGGGCGATGTCACGCTGTGGCCGTCGCTGTCTGGCGGGGAGACGATCGATCTGCTGGCGCGGATGCGCGGCGGCATCGATACCGCGCGCCGCGCCGAGATGATCGAGCGTTTCGAACTCGATCCGCGCAAGAAGGCGCGCGCATACTCCAAAGGCAACCGGCAGAAGGTCGCACTCGTCTCCGCGTTCTCCTCGAACGCGCGACTGCTGTTGCTCGACGAACCGACCTCGGGCCTGGATCCGTTGATGGAACAGGTCTTTCGCGAATGCGCGCGAGAGGCGGCCGAGCGCGGCGCTACCGTGCTGCTGTCGAGCCACATCCTCTCCGAGGTGGAGGCGCTGTGCGATCGGGTCACGATCATCCGCGCCGGTAAAACCGTCGAGAGCGGCACTCTGGCCGAGATGCGTCATCTCAGCCGCACGTCCATCAAGGCCGAACTCATCGGCGACCCGGGCGATATCGGCGCCATCGCGGGCGTCGAGGACGTCACGATCGAGGACCACACCCTGCACTGCCAGGTCGACAGCGAACATCTCGGCGAACTGATCCGGGTGCTCGGCGCCGCCGGAGTGCGCAGCCTCGTGAGTCAGCCGCCGACGCTGGAAGAGCTGTTCCTGCGCCACTATTCGCTCGACGGCGACGCGCCGGCCGATGCCCGGCGACCCGCGCACACCTCCGCGTCGCGAGACGAGCAGGCATTGAGCGAGGCGACGAAATGACCACCGCGACCCTCGACCGCCCGCACGGCGGATTCGCCGAACGCTCCACTCGGTCCTCGGATTTCACCGGCACCGGGCAGCTGCTGCGCCTGTATCTGCGGCGGGACCGCATCGTATTGCCGCTGTGGGTGCTGCTGCTCTCGGCGCCGCTGGGCAGCGTCTACGTCTCCAGCGTGAAGAATCTGTACTCGTCGCCGGCCGATCTGCAGAATTTCGCGCACACCATCCTGTCCAGTCCGGCGCAGCTGGCGTTGTACGGCCCGATCTACAACACCAGCATCGGTGCGGCCGGCGTGTGGAAGGCAGGGGCGTTCTACACCCTGATCGGCATCGCTACCATCCTCACCGTCATCCGGCACACCCGCGCCGAGGAGGAGACGGGACGCGAGGAGCTGCTCGCCTCGACTCGGGTGGGCCGCTTCGCCGCCCTGACCGCGACCCTGCTGCTGACCTGTGCCGCCTGCGTGGCGGTCGGAATCGTCGCGACGCTGAGCATCGCCTCGGCGGGAGTGCCGTTCGACGGCTCGCTGGCCTTCGGCGCGGCGCTGGGGGCCTCGGGCATCGTCTTCGCGGCCGTCGCCGCGGTCGCCGCGCAGCTGAGTGCGAGTGCCCGGCTGGCCCGCGGCATCGCGCTGGCGGTGCTCGCGGTGACCTTCACCCTGCGCGCCATCGGTGACGCGCGGGCCGGAGACGGTCCGACCGACATCCTGACCTGGCTGTCGCCGCAGGGCTGGTCGCTGCAGGTCCGCCCCTTCGCGGGCGATCGCTGGTGGGTGCTGCTGCTGCATGCGGTGACCACTGTCGTGCTGGTCGCGGTCGCCTACACGCTGCTGCGGCGGCGCGACATGGGGGCCGGACTGATCGCCGACCGGCCCGGTCCCACCGCCGGATCGGCCCTGCTGAGCGGGCCGTTCGGGCTGGCCTGGCGGTTGCAGCGCGGCACTCTGGCGGCGTGGACGGTCGGGCTCGCGCTCTACGGCCTGATCATCGGCAGCGTGGTTCACGGCATCGGCGACGAGATCGGCTCCAGCCAGACCGTCCGCGACATCATCGCCCGGCTCGGCGGTTCGCAGGGGGTGGAACAGGCCTTCCTGAACACCGCCTTCTCGATGGTCGGCCTGGGCGCGGCGGCCTTCTCGATCTCGGCCGCGCTGCGGATGTACGCGGAGGAGAGCGACGATCGCGCCGAAACCGTGCTCACCGGCGCCGTCGGCCGAATTCGCTGGGCCGCAAGCCATCTGATCTTCGCCTTCGGTGGTCCGGTGGTGGCGCTGTTCGCCTCCGGCGTGATCGGCGGCCTGTCCTACGGGATCGCCGCGTCGGATATGGGCGGCAAGTTCCCGCAGGCGCTGGAAGCGGCGATGATCCAGATTCCCGCGGTGTGGGTGTTCACCGCGATCACCGTGCTGCTGTTCGGACTGCTGCCGCGCTGGACCCCGGTGGCGTGGGGTGTGTTCACCGCGGGGGTGGCGATCTATCTGCTCGGCTCGATCTCCGGTATGCCGCAATGGGTTCTGGACCTCAACCCCTACGGTCATCTGCCGAAACTGCCGGCGGAGGACTTCCGCGCGATGCCGGTGATCGTGCTGCTGGTGCTCGCGGCGGTGATCACCGCGGTCGGACTCGCGGGCTGGCGCCGACGCGATCTGCGCTGATCCGCAAGGTATTTCGCCGCCCGGTCGCTCCTCTCCCGGAGCGCCGGGCGGCACTTTCCGTGGCCGGGACCACCGGACTGCCGATACCATTGGCACAGTGGGTAATTCGGCGGTACCGGGAGGCGGGGAGTGTACGAGCGCGGAATCCTGATCGAGGTCGCGCCTCGCGGGTGGCTGGTCCTGGCTCTCGTCAGCCTCGGCGCGGCGGTCTTCGTGGCACTGCTGGTGATGCTGCTGGTCAGTGACGACAAGTTCGACGATCCGTCGAGATATCCGAGAGTGCCGCACGGTACCTGTGCGCCGTTCTGCTACACGCCGGAAAGTCCGGGCGTCACCGAACCGGCCCCGCCGCCGCAGTATCCGATGCCGGGCCGCTGAGCCGGTTGCTCACCCCGACATCGGGGGCTCAGACCCAGACGCCCTTGCCGACGGTGACCACGCCGCCGTTGCTCACCGCGAACCGCTCGCGGTCGCGGTCCAGATCGACGCCGATGATCTCGCCCTCGCCGACCATCACGTTCTTGTCCAGGATCGCGCGCCGCACCACTGCGCCGCGGCCGATCCGCACTCCGGGCATCAGCACACTGCCCTCCACGGTCGCCCCGTCCTCGATGAACACATTCGAGCTCAGCACCGAATTGCGGACCGTCGCCGCGGACAGGATGCTGCCCGCGCCCACGATGCACTCCTGGGCGAGCCCGCCCTGCGCGAATTTCGCCGGTGCCAGATTCTCGGCCGTGCCTCGAATGGGCCAGTGCTTGTTGTAGAGATTGAAGATCGGGTGCACCGAGACCAGATCCATATGGGCCGCGTAGAAGGCGTCGATCGTCCCGACGTCGCGCCAGTAGCCGCGGTCGCGGTCGGTGGAACCGGGAACGTCGTTGCGCGCGAAATCGTAGACACCGGCCTGCCCCTGGGAGACCAGCGCCGGGATGATGTCGCCACCCATGTCGTGATCGGAATCGACATCGTCGGCATCGGCGCGGATCGCGTCGACGAGCACCTTCGTGGTGAAGACGTAATTGCCCATCGAGGCGAAGGTCATATTCGGATCGTCGGGTGTGCCGGGCGGATGGACCGGTTTCTCCAGAAATTGCGTGATGCGGCCCGATTCGTCGGAATCGATACAGCCGAAGGCGCTGGCCTCGCTGCGCGGCACCCGGATCCCGGCCACGGTCACCCCCGCACCGGAATCGATGTGATGGGCGACCATCTGTTCGGGATCCATGCGATAGACGTGGTCGGCGCCGAACACCACGATGTAGTCGGGGTCCTCGTCGTAGATCAGATTCAGCGACTGCATGATCGCGTCGGCGCTGCCGGTATACCAACGCGGTCCCAGCCGCTGCTGGGCCGGGACCGGAGTGATGTATTCGCCGCCGAAGCCGGACAGCCGCCAGGTCTGCGAGATGTGCCGGTCCAGGGAATGCGATTTGTACTGGGTCAGCACACAGATGCGCAGATAACCGGCGTTGACGAGGTTGGAGAGGACGAAGTCGATCAGGCGGTACGCGCCCCCGAACGGGACCGCCGGCTTCGCGCGGTCCTTGGTGAGGGGAAAGAGTCGTTTGCCCTCACCACCGGCTAGCACTACTCCGAGTACGTGCGGCTGGCTCCTCACGGAATTCAACCTACCGTCCCAGGCCACGGCGTGTCCGATGCCGGTTCACTCCGGCGTGGCCGGGCAGGTGTGGTGGGGCGGGGGCGTACCGATTAGGTTGGACCGGTGAGTTTCGCGGATGGCGGCCGCGAGCCGATATCGCCTGCCGACCCCGACCGGCTCCGGGTCGCGATGTTGACCCGCGAATATCCCCCCGAGGTGTACGGCGGGGCCGGAGTACACGTGACCGAACTGGTCCCGCAGTTGCGCCGGCTGTGCGACGTGACGGTGCACTGCATGGGCGCCGAACGCGGTGATGCGGTGGTCCATCAGCCCGATCCGATGCTCTACGCCGCCAATTCCGCCCTGCAGATGATGTCGGCGCAGTTGCGCATGGCCGATGCCGTCGGCGCGGTCGACGTGGTTCACTCCCACACCTGGTACACCGGGCTCGGCGGACATCTGGCCGCGAGTCTGTACGGCATCCCGCACGTCCTCACCGCGCATTCGCTGGAACCGCGCCGGCCGTGGAAGGCCGAACAACTGGGCGGCGGTTACCGGTTGTCGTCGTGGTCGGAGCGCACCGCCATGGAGAATGCCGATGCGGTGATCGCGGTCAGCGAGGGCATGCGCCACGATGTGCTCGATGCCTACCCGACCGTCGACCCCGGGCGAGTACACGTCGTGCACAACGGGATCGACACGCGGGCCTGGTTCCCGGGCGGGCCGGTGCCCGAGGCCCGCGATGTCCTCGCAGAATTGGGGGTACGCGACGATGCGCCGATCGCGGCGTTCGTCGGCCGCATCACCCGGCAGAAGGGGGTCGCCCACCTGCTCGCCGCGGCGCGCGATATCGACCCGGGGATTCAGCTGGTGCTGTGCGCCGGCGCACCGGATACGCCGCAGTTGGAGGCCGAGGCGGCCGCGGCGGTGCGCGAACTCGCGGCGACACGCGGCGGCGTGTTCTGGGTCCGCGATATGCTGCCGACCGAGCAGGTGCGCCAGATCCTCTCCGCCGCAAGCGTTTTCATCTGCCCCTCGGTGTACGAGCCGCTCGGGATCGTGAATCTGGAGGCGATGGCCTGCGGTACCGCGGTGGTCGCCTCGGACGTCGGCGGGATTCCGGAGGTGGTTCTCGACGGGCAGACCGGACGACTGGCGCATTACGACCCGCAGACGCCGCGCGACTTCGAACGAGACCTCGCCGACCTGGTGAACGACCTCGCCGGGGACGCGGAGACCGCGGCGCGGTTCGGGGCGGCCGGCCGGGCACGCGCGACGGCCGAATTCAGCTGGGCGCAGGTCGCCGCCCGCACGACCGACCTCTACGACCGCATCCGCAAGGGCTGACGGCCGGGCAGGCAACGGTCGGCGGGCCGTAGCGCCCAGGACGTGACGGTCAGCGCGGTCATGACGCTCAGAATCCCGACCTCCGCGCGGGCGTAACCGGTGACCAGATGTGAGGCGATCGCGCCGGTGTAGACGAAAAACGTTCCGGCATAAGCCCATTCCTTGCACAGCGGGAGCCGGGGAGCGGCCAGCACGATCGCGGCCGGGATCTTCCACACGCCGAGCAACACCAGGAAATAGCGTGGGTACCCGAGCTGGGTGACCACATCGGTCACGAACGGGATGCGGGCGAGATCCCAGACGCCGCCCACCCCGGCCTCGGCGACAATGGCCGCGGTGGCGACCCGATAACCGACGGTGCGGTAGCGGCCGTCGGCGATCGCGAGCACGGGTGGGCGGGCAAGGCGTCCGATGGTGCCGGCCGACGTGGTCGTACCGTCCGGCGCGGAGCGGGAAAGACTGCGCATGGCTGCCTCCTGGCTGATGATGGTGAGTGGTCGCACTGATACGGCCACACTTGATACGGCGTAGCGCGTGGCGAGGATGTGACCGGCGTGAGCGAGCGCGAGCAGGCCCTGCAACGGCTGCACGACCAGCGGCCGCGATTACGGGCGCTCGCGCACCACATGCTCGGCTCGGCGTCCGATGCCGAGGATGCCGTCCAGGAGACCTGGCTGCGCGTGCATCGCAGCCCGCCCCGCACGGTCGGCAACCTCGATGCCTGGCTCACCACGGCTGTGGCGCACACCTGCCTGGATCTGTTGCGCACCCGACGGTCTCGGCCCGAACAGCCGAGCGGCACCCAGCTGCCGGATCCGCTGCTCGTCGCCGCCGACGGTCCCGCGGCGCCGGAAGAGCAAGCGCTGCTGGCGGATTCGGTGGGCCTGGCGATGCAGATGGTGCTGTCACAGCTGGAGCCGGCCCAACGTATCGCCTTCGTCCTGCACGACAGCTTCGCGGTGCCGTTCGATCACATCGCCGCGCTGTTGGACCGGACCCCGGCCGCCACCCGCCAATTGGCCAGTCGCGCTCGTCGCCGACTGCGGGCCGCGCCGACACCCGACGGGGAACTCGCCGACCAGCGGGCGGTGGTGGAGGCGTTCTTCGCCGCCGCCCGCCGTGGCGACTTCGAGGCTCTGGTGGCGCAGCTGGCCCCGGAGATCGCGCTGCGCGCCGACGCCGGTGCGGGAGTCGGTTGGGAAATTCACGGCCCGCGCGACACCGCCACCCGCGCCCTGCTGTTCGCCCGGCCGTCCTCGGATGTGCGGCCGGTGCTGGTGAACGGCGCCGCCGGTGCGGTGATCATGTTCGACGGGCAGCCCGGGGTGCTGCTCGCTTTCACGGTGACGAACGGACGCATCGCGGAGATCTACGTCTATGCCGACCGGGAGCGGGTTGCGGCCTTCTTCCGGTGAGCAGGGTGGCCGCCGGTCAGCGGTGGTAGGACGCGACGGTGACCGAGGCCGTCACCGGCATCGCTTCGGGGAGGCCGGCGATCAGGTCGTCGCGGGATGCGGCGGCGTGATGAGCCGACGGACCCATGCCGACCACATTCGCGATCGCGGCGTGATCGAGGGTCATCTCGTATTCGACCGTGACGCGTCCGGCGGGCCGGAAATCCGCGGACAGCGCGTCGGTCAGGCGCGCGTCCTTGTCCGTCTGCACGCCCACCATGTCCAACGGGGCGATAAGTTCGGCCAAGTGGCGCGGCGTGGGTGTGACGACCACGAAGGCGCCGCCGGGGCGCAGCACCCGCGCGACCTCGGCCGGATTGCGCGGCGCGAAGACGCACAGCACTTGGTCGAGCGCACGGTCCCGGATCGGCAGCCCCCGCCAGACGTCGGCGAGGATCGACGCCGCACGCGAATGGGCGCGAGCGGCCCGGCGCGCCGCCGGTTTCGAGACGTCGAGTGCGATGCCGTGCGCGTCGGGCGCCGCCTCCAGCCCGGCGGCCAGGTAGTAACCGGTGCCGGCGCCGATTTCGAGGATCGTGCCGGTCGGTGCGCCGTCCGCGACGACGTCGGCCGTCGCGCGCGCGATCTGGTCGAAATGGCCCGCGCTCTGGAATCGCGCGCGGGCGTCCAGCATGTCGGCGGTATCGCCGGTCATCTTGGTGGCGGCGCCGGTCAGCAGGCTGACGTAACCCTGTTTGGCGATGTCGAAGCTGTGGCCCGCCTCGCACATCAGGCGACGATCCCGGAGCTCGACGCCCGCACGACATTCCGGGCAGGCCACCGCGGATGCGATCGCGGCCAAGGACGAGGCGTGGTCTGTGGGCGGCTCCGGCGTCGTGCCGGGTGCCGCCTGCCGTGTTCCGCGGTTCGGTCCGGTCATGTGATCCGCCGGGCATTCTCGGCCGCACGGCCGAGGAGGCCGACGCGACGGGCGCAGATCCAGCCGGTGACCCGGCCGGATCTGCGCGCGCGGGTTCGCGCCGGCAATTTCATCACCGGTGTATTTCGTTGGGTCGAGCGGCTAGCTGGTGACCGCGGTGAGCTCTTTACCGAGAGCTGCCGCTTCCTCCGGCGTGAGCTCGACGACCAAACGCCCGCCACCCTCGAGTGGAACCCGCATGACGATTCCACGCCCTTCCTTGGTTGCCTCGAGGGGACCGTCCCCGGTGCGGGGCTTCATGGCCGCCATCCTCTGCTCCCTCCAGATCCGCGCGGTCTGCTGCGCACTTCTCGGAACTAATGTGTTGTCACCAACAGGCAGCCGCCGGACGCGACAGGCATGTCCGGTTGGGCTGCACCACGCCTATTCTTCCTTATCAGCGAACCGGCCGGGTACCTGAGTTCGAAAACCGACCGGCGTGGCGCGTGATCAACGCCGCAGATCGACCCAGCAATCGGCCAGATGGTCATCGACCATTCCGGTCGCCTGCATCAATGCGTACGCCGTGGTCGGACCTACGAACCGGAACCCGCGCTTCTTGAGTTCTCTTGCGAGAGCGACGGATTCGGGTGTGACGGCGGGCACGTCGGACAGTTCGCGCGGGCGCGGGCGAGCGGGCGGCGCGAACGACCAGAGCAGCTCGTCCAGCCCGGGGCTCAACTCCCGTGCAACCCGGGCATTGGCGACACACGCAAGGATTTTGGCGCGATTGCGCACGATGCCTGGATCGGCCAGGAGCCGCTCCACATCGTCGTCCCCGAATTCGGCCACCCGGTCGATGGCGAATCCGGCGAAGGCCGCCCGGAACGCCGGCCGCTTGCGCAGGATCGTGATCCAGGAAAGCCCGGACTGGAACGCCTCGAGACACATCCGCTCGAACAGCGCGTCGTCGCCGTGCAGCGGCCGGCCCCACTCGGTGTCGTGATAGTCCCGGTAGAGCTGCGAGGACTGCGACCAGCCGCAGCGCACCTTCCCGTCGTCCACCACCGCCTCGACGCTCATCGAGGCCCTCCGGCGGCCGAAGGGGGGTCTCCCGGTAACGGCGGCGGCGCCCAGCCGGTCGCGGGTGTCTCCGTCGCCGGGGCGAATCCGGTCGTCGAGTCCGGCCCGGGGGGAGCGATGTAACCGGTGGTTCCGGCCACTCCCGCTTCGCTCGTGGTCTCCGACTCGGGGCGGGCGGTCGTCGACCGGTCGGTCGGCGCCACCCCGTCGTGCCCGGCGGAAGCCTGCGGGGTGGTGCCCTGCTCGACGGAGCCCGATGCCGCTGCTTGCGCGGCGGCGTCGGTCGGTGAAGCGACACCGACCGTGCCGGGGGCCTGCCCGATGCTGCCCGGCTCACCGACAGTGGACCCGGTGGGTGTGGCGGCGTGAGGGCCCGCGACGGTCAAGGCGGTACCGATGGCCGGTGCATATCCGTTCACCGGGTAGCCGGTTCCGGGGAGGGCGGTGCCGGTGGGCATTCCCGCCCCGGCGGGCAGGCTGCCGAAACCGACGCCGGGGGCGAAGCCCGCGCCAGAGGTGAAGCCCGCGCCCGGGGTCAAGCCCGCGCCAGGGGTAGGTCCCGCCCCGGGGGTGAAGCCGGCGGCGGGGGTGAAGCCGGCGGCGGGGGTAGAGCCCGCGCCGGGTGTGAAGCCTGCGCCGGGGGCAGAGCCGGTGCTGGAGGTGGAGCTCGCGCCGAGGGTGAAGCCGCTGCCGGAGCTATCGGCAGGAATCTGACCGGTCGCACCGCCGACAGCCGGGGTACCCGGACCGGCCGGAGCCGGTCCGCCCAGGCCGTTGGGATTCGCGCTGCCGGGACCGGCGAAGGTGGCGCTGCCGGGACCGGCGAAGGTGGCGCCGCCGGGACCGGCGAAGGTGGCGCCGCCGAAGAAGGTTCCGGTGCTGAAGTTGGTGGTCGTGGCGTTGCCGGCGGCCGGGGGCGTGTCCGTGGGAGGGAGCGTGGTTCCCGTATTCGGTTGCGCCGGTGTGATTTCGGGTTCTCCGGCGGCGGATGGGTAGGTGCTGCGGCTGCGCTCGAGTTGCATTTCCAGCTCGTCGATCCGGGCGGCCAATCGGCTCAGCGCCCAGTCGACCTCGCCCGCCTTGTATCCCCGGAACACCTGCTGGAACCGCAACGCGCGCACATCCGAGCCGCGAATACCCGCGGCGGGCAGCACCGTCACCGTTGTCCCCTCCGGCAGCGGCCCCAATTCCTCCCCGCGCCCGAACACCGCACTGGCCACCAGGAACAGCAACGCGGCCACCAAGCCGACGATGAGCACGTACAACAGCAGCGTGAGCATAGGTCGAGCTTAGGTGGCGACACCGACAGCGATCTCGGCAGCTGTGGCGGGCCGGTACCGCCCTACAGGTGACGGGTGGTGTCGATGCCCAGCGACATGCCCGCCAGCCCGCGGCGGCGCACCGCCAATTTATCGGCGATCCCTTGAAGGGCCTGTGCCGCGGGGTTTTCCGGGTCACTCAGCACGATCGGGGTGCCCTCGTCACTGGCCTCGCGCAATTCCTGGGTGATCGGGATCTGGCCGAGCAGTGGCACCTCGGCGCCGACCGCGCGGGTGAGCCGGTCGGCGACGGCCTGGCCGCCGCCCGACCCGTAGAGCTCCATGCGGGATCCGTCGGGCAGATCCAGCCACGACATGTTCTCCACCACACCGGCGATGCGCTGGCGGGTCTGCAGGGCGATGGCCCCGGCCCGTTCGGCGACCTCGGCGGCGGCGGGCTGCGGCGTGGTCACCACCAGGATCTCGGCGTTGGGAATGAGCTGAGCGATGGAGATCGCGACGTCACCGGTGCCGGGCGGCAGGTCCAGCAGCAGCACGTCCAGATCGCCCCAGAACACGTCGGCCAGGAACTGCTGCAGCGCCCGGTGCAGCATCGGGCCGCGCCACACCACCGGGGTATTGCCCTGGGTGAACATGGCGATCGAGATGACCTTCACGTCGTGGGCGACCGGCGGCATGATCATCCGCTCGACCTGCGTGGGCCGCTGGTCCGTGCCGAGCATGCGCGGTACGGAGTGGCCGTAGATATCGGCGTCCAGGACGCCGACCGACAGACCGCGCGCGGCGAGCGCGGCCGCGAGATTGACCGTGACGCTCGACTTTCCGACACCGCCCTTACCGGAGGCGACCGCGTACACGCGGGTCAGCGATCCGGGCTGGGCGAACGGGATCACCGGGTCGGCGGAATCGCCGCGCAGCTGCTTGCGCAGTTCGGTGCGCTGCTCGTCGCTCATCACATCGAGGTCGACGGTCACGGCACCGACGCCCGTGACGTCGGCTACCGCCTTGGTGACCATCTCGGTGAGCTTGGTGCGCAGCGGGCAGGCCGCGGTCGTCAGATAGATCTCGACGTGCACACTGCTGTCGTCGCGGACCGAGACGCTCTTGACCATGCCGAGTTCGGTGATCGGCTTGCGGATCTCCGGGTCGTCCACCTTTGCGAGCGCGCCCCGCACATCCGTTTCCGTAACCACTGGCATAGCCGTGAGTCTAGCGACCGGAGCGACGGGGCCGGAGGCGGCAGCCTGCGTAACCCCGGAGGCCGCCGCGTAGGTCGCCATAGACACAGCGACCGGAGCGACGGGGCCGGAGGCGGCAGCCTGCGTAACCCCGGAGGCCGCCGCATAGGTCGCCATAGACACAGCGACCGGAGCGACGGGGCCGGAGGCGGCAGCCTGGCCCCGTCACTGTCCGGCTCAGATTCGCGGCAGCTGGCTGGGCTTGGGCGCCACACCCGTGCGGTACGCGACCTCCCATGCCATCACATTGGCGACGTAGGCCATCGAGTTGTTGTAGCGCATGATCGCCTTGGACTGCTGCGACAGATCCGTCATGTTCAGTCCGCCCGAGCAGAGGTAGTTGCCCGCGGTCAGGGCGGCGTCGAACAGATTCTGCGGATCGGCGATGCCGTCGCCGTCGCCGTCTCCGGCGAATTTGCGCCACGTCTCGGGCAGGAACTGCATCGGGCCGACCGCCCGGGTGAAGCCCTGCATACCGCCGTCGAGGTCGTCGCCGTTCGCGTGCACGACGTTGTTGCCCGCCAGGCTGCCGTCGAGAACGGGCCCGTAGATCGGGTCGAGCGCGACGCCCTTGGAATCGGCCTTGCCGTAGGCGTGATGCGATTCGACCTGTCCGATACCGGCCAGCACCGACCACGGCATGTGGCAGTCCGGTTCCTCCTGGGCCAGAATGCGTTCCGCGTTCTGGTAGGCCGCGTAGGCGATGCCGGGCATACCGTTCGGTCCCGGCGGCAGATCGGCGGCGACCCGGCCTTCCGGCTGCGCAACGGTTTTCACGATCGGCGGGCCGGGATGCTTTGCGGCGCGCATCATTTCGTCCGGCGCGGCCTGCTGGTCGACGGCCTGCTGGGCGTCCGGAGTGTGTTGCGGCAGAGCCACAGCGGTGAATTCGCCGGTGTTGACCTCGGCGGCAGAGGCGCCGACGGCGACGAGTCCCGCGGGGACGAGTCCGGTCAGAGCGATAACGGATCCGCGCCGGACAGGGGTGGCCGGCTGCTTACGGTGACGTCCCACGATGTGGTGACCCTCCAATGCTCGCTGTGAGCTTTTCGTGACACAACGAGAGCAGATTACCGCATCCGAGACCTTTTCGTTACTGCTTCGTGACCGCCTCTCCCGTTTACGCCGAAACCCCCGTCTCAGCGGGGGTTTCGGATCGGGCGAGGGTATCGAGCGACTACTACTGCGGCGGCGCCGGCGGACCGGGCAGGACGGGCAGCGGGACGACGATTCCGAACGGCAGCGTGATTCCCGGCTGCTGGGTCGGGCTCGGCGGCGCCGCCGGTGCCGGCGCGGCAGCCTCCGGGCCGGGTTCCGGTGTCTTGGAAGGCGTTTGCGACTGCTGCTCGGGCGCGGCCGGTGCCGGCGCCCCGTCCGGCTGTGCCGGTGCCCCGGGCTGGCTGCCGGGCGCCGGCTGGCCCTGCGGCTGCGTGCACGCCGGGGCCGCCGGCTTCGGTGCGTTCGGATCGGCCGGGGCCGCATTCTGATTCGCGGGCGCGTTCGGATCGACGGACTTGCCCTCGGCGGCCTGCGGATCGATCGGGCGCACCGGGTCGCCCGCCGCCCAGCGCTGAGTCTGCGCGGGTGCGGCCGGTTGTGCGGGTTGCCCGGGTTGCGGCATCGGCGCCGGTACCACGGCCGGGTCGCACGGATTCGGCTTCGGCGGCGGACAGAAGATGCCGCACGGGATCGGCGGCAGCCCCGGAATATTGATCATCACCTGGGTCGGCTGCTGCGGCGTCGGCGCGGTGGTGGTGGCCTGCGACGGCGGCGCGGTGGTGGTCGGAATGCTGCCGTTGGCGGCGAGGATGTCCGGGCCCGCGGGCGGGGCCTGCATCGTGCCCGGCGGAATCAGATCGGGCGAGATCTGCACCTGGGTCGGCGCGCCGCCGGTCTTGTAGGCATTGGCCCAGCTCAGCACGTTGGCGGCGTAGGCCATCGAGTTGTTGTAGCGCAGGACCGCGCGCAGTTCCTGCTGCGGGTCACGCAGATTCAGCCCGCCCGAGCACAGGTACTTGCCCGCGGCCAGCGACGCGTCGAAGACGTTGTTCGGATCCGCGACGCCGTCGCCGTTACCGTCGGACGCGTACAGCGACCAGGTGCCGGGCAGGAACTGCATCGGGCCGACCGCCCGCACGAAATTGCCGTCGGCGGCCTTGATGACCTCGTTACCCGGCAGCGTGCCGTCCAGCGACGGTCCGTAGATGGTGCCGATGGTCGTGCCCGCGGCGTCGGTGCGGCCGTGCCCGGCGTGATTGGACTCGATGCGCCCGATCCCGGCGAGCAGGCTCCAGCTGAGACCGCAGTTCGGCTCCGAGGACTGCAGTGTCAGTTCGGCATTGCGATAGGCGGCGAGCACGATCTCCGGAATTCCGAAGGCTCCGCTACCGCCCGGCAACGCGATGTCCTGCAGCGGCACGGTACCGCCGAACAACGGCGCCCCATCCGCGGGCGCCGTCATAGCTCTGAGTTTGCGAGGAGGTTCGGGAGCGGCCGGTACCAGCCCCACCGCCTCGGGGTCGGAGTTGCCGGCGTCGGTGGGGGAGCTTGCTGCCGCCAAGCGCGCCTCGGCCGTCCTGGGCGCACTGGTTCGCGCGGTCGTGTGCGCCGCCGAACCTGTAGCCATCAAACCCGCAACCACCAGCGCCGATACGGTAATCGGTCCAGATATTCGCATCGGCACAACCAATCCCCTCGTAGTCGTTGAGCGACCTGATTCGCGCGGGGCCGCCACGGACAACGTGATCCAGGTTACCTGTCGGTCAGCACCTTGTTATCGATAATTGCGGTCAGCCGCGATCTATTTGAGGCGAAATCGGTACTCGACCCCTCTTTCGATCGGTACTTTTCTTGGACTTCGCCGTCTCGACAGCATCTTCGTCGTCCAGAGGCGCATGGAGTTGGAGCCGCGCCAGAGCGTCTTTGATGTCCTCGAGTTCGCGGCGCAGATAGTCGCGAGTAGCCACCTCGCCCACCGCGATCCGCAGCGCCGCCAGCTCCCGGGCCAGGAATTCGGTGTCCGCCTTGGTCTGTGCCGCCCGGCGGCGATCTTCCTCGAGAGATACCTTGTCGCGGTTGTCCTGCCGGTTCTGGGCCAGCAGGATCAGGGGTGCGGCATATGCGGCCTGGGTGGAGAAGGCCAGGTTGAGCAGGATGAACGGATACGGATCCCACTGCAGGCTGACCGCGAAGACGTTGAGGCCGATCCAGACCACGACCACGACCGTCTGCAACAGCAGATAACGACCGGTCCCCAGGAAGCGGGCCACGGTCTCACTGCCCCGCGCCACGGCCTCGGGGTCGATCTCGAATCGGAACCGCGATTCGACAGGTGTCTCCAAGCGCGCCCGGGCGATCGGCTTGTCCGGGCGGCTCGCGCGTTCGCTGCGCTCACTCATGCTTTCGCCCTTCCGGCCGCCGCTTTACCCGCCCCCGCGTTACCCGTCGCCGCCGCGCGCGACGCCGCCGCGATGGAATGGATCGTGCTCGCCGGTTCGGTGGCGTCCTCGTCCTGTTCGCGCCAGTCCTCGGGCAGCAGATGGTCCAGCACGTCGTCGACGCTCACCGCGCCGAGCAGGTGATTCTCCTCGTCCACCACCGGCCCGCAGACCAGGTTGTAGGTCGCGAAGTAGCGGGTGACCGCCGTCAGCGCGGCATCGGGATGCAACTGGGTGAGGTCGCTGTCGACCAGCCCGCCCACCATGGTCGCGGGCGGTTCCCGCAGCAGCGCCTGGGTGTGCACACAACCCAGATAGCGGCCGGTCGGCGTCGCGGTCGGCGGGCGGACCACGAACACCATCGACGCCAGCGCCGGAGTCAGGTCGGGGTCGCGGATGCGGGCCAATGCCTCGGCGACGGTCGCCGCGGGCGTGAGCACCACCGGGCGCGGCGTCATCATGCCGCCCGCGGTGTAGGGCGAATATTCGAGCAGGCGCCGCACCGGCTCCGATTCCTCCGGATCCATCAGCGCCAGCAGCGCCTCGGCCTCGCCGGTGGGCAGCTCGCCCAGCAAGTCGGCGGCGTCGTCGGGGTCCATCGCCTCGAGCAGGTCGGCCGCGCGTTCGACACCCAGATTCTGCAGCACGTCGACCTGGTCGTTCTCCGGAAGTTCCTGCACGACGTCGGCGAGCCGTTCGTCGTCGAGGGCCCGGGCCAATTCGATCCGGCGCTTCTCGGGCAGTTCGCGCAGCAGATGCGCGACGTCGGCCGGGCGCAGGCCCTCGAACTGGCCGAGCAGCTGGGTGACGTCCTGCCCGGGCAGATTCAGTTCGTGCTGGGTCAGCCCGCGCACATCCGACCACTCGACCACGTGCACCTCGCGTCGCCGGCCCAGGCGCCGATGTCCGCGCACCGCCACCCGCGAGAGCACCCAGTCGCGGGTGCGGCTCTGTTCGATGCCGAGGTCGACGACGAAGACGTCCACCCCTTCCAGGTCCGGGAGTTCGGGATCGACGACGCGCACCTTGGAGTCGAGCACCTGCGCCAACGCCAGCATTTCGCCGGGCCGCTGTTCGAAGCGGCGCAGGCTCACGGTGCCGGTGTTGAGGTTGACCGAGTTCGGCTCGATCGCGTTGACCCGGAGCATCGGGACGAAAATACGTTTGCGCGTGGGTAATTCGACCAGTAGTCCCAGCACCCGGGGTTGCTGGCGGTCGTAGCGGATGGAGATCACCACGTCCCGCAGACGGCCGATAGACTCGCC
Organism: Nocardia sp. 852002-20019_SCH5090214; assembly: GCF_001665865.1. NCBI lineage: Bacteria > Bacillati > Actinomycetota > Actinomycetes > Mycobacteriales > Nocardiaceae > Nocardia > Nocardia sp. 852002-20019_SCH5090214. The sequence goes on from NZ_LZMK01000021.1 coordinate 180,182, forward strand.
GTCCGGACCCAGTACCACCAGGCCCGCCAGCCTGGCGGCGAAAACTTTCGTTGCTGCCATAAGTGCAAGGCTATGTGGTGCCGCCCCGCGAGACGATTCAGGAGCCGCCCATGTCAACGCGTCGATCGGTGCTAGCCGTACCCGGCAGTAATCTTCGGATGATCGACAAGGCCAAGGGTTTGCCCGCCGACGAGATCTTTCTCGACCTCGAGGATGCCGTCGCTCCGCCCGCCAAGGCCGCTGCCCGCGCCAATATCGTCGCCGCGCTGAACTCGCCCGGCTGGGGCAATCAGATCAAGGTGGTGCGGGTCAACGACTGGACGACGGAATGGACCTACGCCGACGTCATTTCGGTGGTCGAGGGCGCCGGCCGCGATCTGGACGCGATTCTGCTGCCCAAGGTGCTCGACGGTGCCCAGGTGCGCGCGCTCGATCTGCTGCTGACCCAGCTGGAGAAGGCCAACGGCCTCGAGGTGGGCCGCGTCGGCATCGAGCCGCAGATCGAGAACGCGCAGGGACTGCGCAACATCGACGAGATCGCCACCGCCAGTCCGCGCGTGCAGACCCTGGTCTTCGGTCCCGCCGACTTCATGGCCAGTATCAACATGCGCACCCTGGTGGTCGGTGAACAGCCCGAGGGCTACGCGCCCGGCGACGCCTACCACCACATTCTGATGACCATCCTGCTCGCCGCCCGGGCCCACGGCCTGCAGGCCATCGACGGTCCCTATCTGCAGATCCGCGATCTCGACGGCTTCCGCCGCGCCGCATCCCGCACCGCGGCCCTCGGTTTCGACGGCAAATGGGTGCTGCACCCCACGCAGGTCGAGGCGTGCAACGAGATCTTCAGCCCGCGCCAGGCCGATTACGACCGCGCCGAGGAGATCCTCGACGCCTACGCGTATCACACCTCGACCGCCGGCGGCGCCCGCGGCGCGGTCATGCTCGGCGACGAGATGATCGACGAGGCCAGCGCGAAGATGGCGCAGGTCGTCGCGGAGAAGGGCCGGGCCGCGGGGATGGCCCGCAGCACGAGTTTCGTCCCGCCGCAGGCATAGCGACAACTCACAATCGGCCCGCCCGCGTGTCGTGAAACCTTCCGAAAGGTAGGCGGATCCGGCGACCGGTGGCTGCGGCGTGCTTACGCTCCAGCGCAGCCGAGCGTTGAGGAGTGTGGCTTGTCCGAGCTAACCGTGGATGTGGCGGCATACACGCGGTCCCTGGTGGGATATGCCTACCGTGCCGAGGACTACTACGAGGTCGGGCGGGAGAAGATTCGCGAGTACGCCCGTGCGGTGCAGGATCACGGCCCGGTGCACTGGCGGGAGGCGGCCGCCGCGGAGTACGGCTACGGCGCGGTGGTCGCGCCGCCCACGTTCCTGTCGATTCCCGCGATGCTGGCCAATCGCCGGCTGTTCGAACGCGTCATCACCGGCTACGACGTGTACGTGCAGACCGATCAGGTTTTCGAGTTCCATCGGCCGGTGGTCTCCGGTGATCGTCTGGTGAGCGACGTCGAGGTCGCCGCGGTGCGCACCATCGCCGGAAAGGATCTGATCACCGTCACCAACACCTTCACCGATCAGTTCGACGAGGTCGTCCACGTGATGCACACGACCGCGGTCGGTGTCGCCGGCGACGATATCGACGCGGGTATCGGCGGTGCGATCGAACGCGTGATCATGCAGGGTGTCGGGGCGCCGTCGGCGGCGCAGGGGCTTTCCGAGGCGGAAGTGCTGGAAGCCGCCGTCGCGCCCCGCCGCGACCACCGCTTCTCCGAGGTATCGCGAAAGCGCGTACTGCACAATGTCATTCGCTTCGAAGAGGTCGCGGTGGGCGACGAGCTCCCGCCGCGCACCGCGCGGGTCACACGCGGTGATCTGGTGAACTACGCGGGTGTCTCGGGTGACGCCAACCCCATCCACTGGCACGACGGCGTCGCCGCGCTCGCGGGCCTGCCCGACGTCATCGCGCACGGCATGCTCACGATGGGGCTCGGCGCGGGCTTCGTCACCGGATGGCTGGGCGACCCCGGAGCGCTGACCCGATACGCGGTGCGGCTGTCGAACTACACGATCGTGGACGCCCGGTCCGCGGGCGTCGTCGAATTCACCGGCCGGATCAAATCCCTCGATCCGCAGGCCCGCACCGCCGTCGTGGTGGTCGTCGCGAAGTCGGCGGGCCGCAAGATATTCGGTCTGGCCACCGCCGAGGTCCGCTTGGCGTGAGCCGGGGTTCGTCCGGGTCGATGCATGCGGTCCACCCGGTGTGATCCTCGGCGGTGCAATGTCCGAACTGCTGCCTTTCGGCGGTAAAATCGGACACGCGGTGCGCCGCTGAGTCGTCGCATCCAGCCGCAGCGGCGATATCGACCTAGGATCGTGGAGTTATGACCAATCCGTTGGGTAGTCCGAATCGCAATCGGCCCGGCTTGCCGACGCCGCCGTCGGGGTGGCCGGTCGCCTCCTATCCGACCTACGCCGAGGCGCAGCGGGCGGTCGACTATCTGGCCGACAACCAGTTCCCGGTGGAGAACATGACCATCGTGGGTGTCGATCTGATGCAGGTCGAACGAGTGCTGGGCCGGCTTACTTGGGGCAAAGTCATTGGCGGCGGCATGGTTTCGGGCGCCTGGCTGGGCCTGTTCCTGGGGTTGCTGCTGAGCCTGTTCACCACGGGCGGCGTGATCGGGCCGCTGGTGGTCGGCCTGGTCGGCGGCATCATCTTCGGGCTCATCTCGGCGGTGATCCCGTACGCCGCCACCCGCGGCACCCGCGACTTCGCCTCCACCATGCAGCTGGTCGCCGGCCGCTACGACGTGCTGTGCGACCCGAAGGTGGCCGAGCAGGCGCGGGATATGCTGGCGCGCCTGGCGCTGTAGGGCTCTGGCACGCTCTAGGGCTATGGAACTCGATCAGGTGCGGTCCGCGGTACTGACGCATTTCGGCATCCCCCGGACAGGGTCGGGATTCGACGATACCCGCTTCGACTCCGCGTCGGTGACCTTCCTCGGCCTGGAGCCGATCGACATCCTGCGCATCCCCGACGGCGAGTTCGTGCACTACGTCACCCTCGGCGGCTCCCGGCATCCGATGACCGATTCCGCGGCGGCGCTGGCCGACCCCGTGCGCGGCCCGCGCGCCGAACTGGTGCTGACGCTGCGCGGCGGAGCCGGTGCCCAGGCGGGCCTGCCGCGCGGACTCGGCGTGCTGATCGCCGCGCCCGCGGTGGAAGGCGTTGTGCTGCAACCGGATGCGCTGCTCGACCTCGGAGAACCGTTGTGGCACAACGCTCCCTTCACCGCGGTCCTGCTGGGCGAGGCCGATATCGCCGAGGTGGCACTGCCGGAACCCGCCGATCCGGTGCGATTCCTGTCGGTCGCGCCGATCACCGCCACCGAGGCGGCGTGGGTGCGGGTGCGCGGGGCCGCGGCGCTACGGGACGCGTGGGCCGAAGCGGGGATCGACATCCGGGATCCGCACCGGGCCGCCGCGAATCTGTAAGACCGTGCGGGCACCCGGCAGCGAAACGTCCAGCCTCACAACCACTTGTTGCGCCGCAGCGCGACGAACAGCGCACCGCAGATGACCAGGATCACGATCCACACCATCCCGTATCCGTAGGTCCACGACAGCTCCGGCATATGGGTGAAGTTCATGCCGTAGATGCCGGCGATCATGGTCGGCACCGCGGCCATCGCGGCCCAGGCCGAGATCTTGCGCATATCGGTGTTCTGCTGCACGCTGACCTTCGCCAGCGCCGCGTTGATCAGCGCGCTGAGCGCCTCGTCGAAATCGCTGATCCGCTCGGCGACCGCGGTGTGGTGGTCGGCGACGTCACGCAGATAGCGGCGGATCTCCTTCGGCATCGGCAGTTCCGAACTGCGGCTGAGCACCTGCAGCGGCAGCGCCAGCGGGTTGACCGCCCGCCGCAACTCGACCACCTCGCGCTTGAGCTGATAGATGGCCTCGATGGTGAGCCGGCTGCGCGGGGTGAAGACCTCTTCCTCCATGCCCTCGACATCGTCTTCGACCGACTGCGTCACCAGGAGATACGTATCCACCACATGGTCGGCCACGGCGTGCAGGACCGCGCCCGGTCCCAGCGCCAGGCGTTCGGGATGCTTCTCCATCTCCTCGCGCACCACCTTCAGCGCGGTGTGCTCGCCGTGGCGGACGGTGACCACGAAATCCGCGCCGATGAAGATCATGATCTCGCCGGTCTGCACGATCTCGCTGACCGAGTTGGGGTCGTGTTCGAGGTATTTCACAGTGCGCAACACCAGGAACAGGGTGTCGTCGTAGCGTTCCAGTTTGGGGCGCTGATGGGCGTGGACGGCGTCTTCGACCGCGAGTTCGTGCAGGCCGAAGATCTCGCCCACCTCGGCCATCTGGTCGGCGTCGGGAGCGTGCATGCCCACCCAGACGAAGCCGTCGCCGCGCTCGCGCACCTGTGCCAACGCGGCCGCCGGGGTCACATGTCCGGACTGGCGGCGGCCGTCGACATAGACGCCGCAGTCGACGATCGCGCGGGCGGTGGGAACCGGAATCCGGGGCAGCTGCGGCCCGCGCCGCGACCTCCCGGAGCCACGGAACGGGGGAAACGGCGGTATCGAGGGCACGCCCCGGATGCTAGTTGGGCAAGATGGAACGCGTGCGTATCGACCTCCACACCCATTCGACCGCATCCGACGGCACCGACACTCCCGGCGATCTGATGCGCGCGGCGGCGGCGGTGGGGCTGGACGTGGTGGCGATCACCGATCACGACACCACCTCCGGATGGGACGAGGCGGTCACCGCGCTGCCCGCGGGGCTGCGGTTGGTGCGCGGGATGGAGATGTCCTGCGTCGGTATGGGGGAGGACGGCTGGCCGGTGCCGGTGCATCTGCTGGCCTACCTGTTCGATCCGGCCGATGCCGCCTTCGCCGCCGAACGCGAGCGGTTGCGCACCGAACGCGTCTCGCGAGTGCGCGCGATGGCCGATCTCATGGTGGCCGATGGCCTGCCGATCGACCCGGACGCGGTACTCGCCGCGGCGGGCCCGGCAGCGGGACGCCCACATCTGGCGCGAGCGCTGGTCGAGGTCGGTGTGGTCCCGACGGTCGGCGCGGCCTTCGACGATCTGCTCGCGCCGCGCGGCCGCTATTACGTCGAGAAGGCCGACACGCCGCTGCGGCAGGCGGTGGAGATGGTGGCCGCGGCCGGTGGGGTGACCGTGGTCGCGCACGCGCGCGCCCGCACCCGGGGGCGGCTGCTGGCGCTCGACGACATCCGCGATCTGGCCGAGCGCGGGCTGGGCGGACTCGAGATCGATCACCCCGACCACAATCCCGCCGACCGGGCGGTGCTGCGCGAGCTGGCACGCGAACTGGACCTCATCGGTACGGGATCCTCGGATTACCACGGCGCCGACAAACCCGTGGGACTGGGCGAATGCCTCACGGACGTAGAGCAATTCGAGCGTCTGGCCGAGAAGGCGAGCGGCGTCGCGGTGGTCGCCTCGTGAGGGTCGTGCGGGCGCTCAGCGGAACGGTGGCCGCCGGATTGGTGGTGCTGGCGGCGGTCGTCGTCGGCGCGGCGGTCCTGGGGGTGCGGCGCGGATTTCCCGGACCGGGGGCGAGCAGTGTCGGCTGGCATATCGGAATGGCGGCGCTGGCGCTCGGCGCGCAAATTTTTTCCGACCGGCGTCGGGGAATTCCGGCGTTTTTCGGATCTCTGGTCGTCTTTGTGGCGGCGGGTTACCTATTGGTTACGCAATGGTGGAATTGATCTCCGCGTAACAGTTGCGGCCGGATGAATTGTGGCCGAATATTTTCCTTTGTGAGCGTGCGTAGCCGGTCCACTATTCGCGCGGTATCCGAGTTCGCGGCGGAGACGTCCGCCGATGTGCTGGTGGTGGGTGGCGGCCCGGCGGGTGCCTGGGCGGCGTTGACGGCGGCGACGGCCGGAGCGCGCGTGATCCTGGTCGACAAGGGTCGTTGCGGTGAATGCGGTCCGACGTCGAAAGGCGTTGTCGCGCTGTGGGATATCCCGCCCGGGCCGGAGCGGGAGCGGGCGCTGGCGCACAGTCTCTCGCGCGGTGGTGACCTCGGTGACCCCGAGTGGATGGACCGGGTGCTCGGCGAGACCCATCACCGCATCGCCCACTTGCTGCGCTGGGGATACCGGCAGGCCGGAGACGGGCCGTCGACGCGCGTCCACCTCGAGGGCCGGCGGTATCTGGCGGCGCTGCGGCGCACGCTGTTCCGATTGGGTGTCCAGGTCGTCGATCATCACCCGGCGCTGTATCTGCTGGTCGACGCCGACGGCGTGGTGTGCGGGGCCGGTGGGCTCGCCGGTGACGACCGATACCGCGGCTGGACCATCCGCGCGGGTGCGGTGGTGCTCGCGACGGGTGGGTGCGCGTTTCTGGCCGGTGGCGCGGGAACCGATGTCGATACCGGTGAGGGCCTGCTGATGGCGGCGGAGGCGGGCACCGAATTGTCGGGCATGGAGTTCTCCGGCGCCTACGGTCTCGCGACGATGAGCGATCTGCGTGAGCCCCGGTTCGCCTCGCTGTACGACGAATCGGGGGCTCGCATCGACGGTGACGACTTCACCGTCCGGTCCGCGGCCCTCACCGCGCTGGCGGAGGGGAGGGCGGTCTACGCCGAGATTCCGCCGGAGTCCGCCGTACGGTACGGCCCCGCGTCGGCGGCGCCATCGGGAACCACGGCGGTGCCCGCGAGCGCCGGTGCCGACGCGTCGCCGTCGGCCGGCCGGGTGCGACTGCGTCCGGTCCTGCAGGGCACCGTGCGTGGTTCCGGTGGCATCAAGCTGACCGGATTCGATTGCGCCACAACGGTTCCCGGACTGTATGTCGCGGGGGACGTGGCATCCCGGGAACCGATCACCGGTGCGGTCGGCGGGTTCGACGGGCACGGCGGCGGGTGGGCGATCTCGTCCGGAATGTGGGCCGGATCGGGCGCGGCGCGGTTCGCTCGCCACCGGGGCCGCGTCGGCGACGCGCGGCCGGTTCCGGGGGCCGGGCTGAATTCCCATCCTGGCGACGATCCGCGCGCGGATATCGATCCCCGTGCGGTGATCGGGCTGGTGCAGGAACATACGTTGCCGCTGCGGCGCAGCTATTGGCGCAGTGCGGGCAGCCTGCGCGACAGCATCGCCGAACTCGACGCGATGTGGCCGGTCACCGAATACGGGCTCGGCGGCGCCGGCGCCGACCAGGTGCGGGCCCGGCAGGCCGCGGCCTTGCTGGCGGTGGCCCGCTGGACGAAGTACAGCGCGTTGGCGCGCACCGAGACCCGGGGCCTGCATCGGCGCACCGATCATCCCGGCCCGGCTCGCAACTGGCGGCGACGCCTGCTGACCGGCGGCGTGAACGAGATCTGGGTGCGCCCGGCGTAGCGGACAGGCCCGGAGGTGGCAGCCTGCGTCAACCCTGAGCTCACATCGGCGTTCCGGGTGGCGGTGGGACTGTTCACCGCTGCTTCCCAGCAGGGGCGAGTTTCCCCTTACGCGCAGGTAATTCGGGGGCCCTACCCTCGGAAGATGGCAGTAGACACCCGCGCTAGGGCCGGCCCCGCATCGAGAGGATCGCGGCCCGGTCGAGGAGCGATTTTGCAACTCCCTGTCGGTACTGGCAGAATGTTGCGGATTCCCGGCCGACGCCACCGCCCGGTCCGGGACGGTTGGTGACCTTCGGTTCGTGACGCACGGCTCCGATCCGCGGATCACCCCGCAGCCTTGCCCGGACCACCCGTCCGGTTCTCGCTCGACGGATCGTGCGCGGCCAGATCGCAAAGAAGCAAGCCCGCAAAGGCGCGAACGCGCGTATGCCGTACCAGCCGGTACCCCCACGGCATGCCGCGATGTAATCACCGAACGGTTTTGCGCGGCCACGTGAACGCGCGGTCGGCGCACATCGTTCGAATTTCGAAGACCTTTTATACGAAAACCCGGCGGTAACCGTGAGCCGGTTCAGCCCGGACCGAGCAGGAGTGAAATCGTGTCATCTGTGACTGACGCACCGAATGCCACTACAGCGAGCCGTGAAACCGATACGACCGATCTGTCCGCTATCACGCACGAGGAAATTTTCGCCGGCCATCTCGGTGGCAAGCTTTCGGTGGAATTGTCCGCACCGCTGGAGACCCAGCGTGATCTGTCCATCGCGTACACGCCGGGCGTCGCGCAGGTGAGTCGCGCCATCCACCAGGACGAGGCGCTGGCCAAGCGCTACACGTGGACCGACCGTCTGGTGGTCGTGGTCAGCGACGGCACCGCGGTCCTCGGCCTGGGTGACATCGGTCCGCGGGCGTCGCTGCCGGTCATGGAGGGCAAGGCCGCGCTGTTCAAGAAGTTCGCCGGGCTGGACTCGATTCCGATCGTGCTCGACACCAAGGATGTCGACGAGATCGTGGAAACCCTGGTGCGCCTGCGTCCGAGCTTCGGTGCGGTGAACCTGGAGGACATCTCCGCCCCGCGCTGCTTCGAGATCGAGAAGCGCGTCGTCGAGGCGCTGGACTGCCCGGTCATGCACGACGACCAGCACGGCACCGCCATCGTGGTGCTGGCGGCGCTCAACGGCGCGGCCAAGGTGCAGGGGCGCGATATCGCCGACCTGAAGGTGGTCGTCTCCGGTGCCGGTGCCGCGGGTGTGGCCTGCTCGAACATCCTGCTGGCCGCCGGCGTGTCGGATGTGGTGGTGCTCGACTCGAAGGGCATCGTCAGCCGGGAGCGCGCGGACCTCAACGAGGTGAAGGCCGATCTGGCCGCCCGCACCAACCCGCGTGGCGTCACCGGCGGTGCGGCCGAGGCGCTGGCCGGTGCGGATGTGTTCCTGGGCCTGTCGGCCGGGACCATCGCCGAGGAACTGATCGCCTCGATGGCGCCGGAGTCCATCGTGTTCGCCATGTCGAACCCGGATCCGGAGATCCACCCGGAGGTCGCGCGCCGCTACGCCGCCATCGTGGCGACCGGCCGCAGCGACTTCCCGAACCAGATCAACAACGTGCTCGCCTTCCCGGGCGTGTTCAAGGGTGCGCTGGATGCCGGTGCGCGCCGGATCACCGAGGGCATGAAGGTGGCCGCCGCCAACGCCATCTTCGGTGTGGTGGCCGACGAACTCTCGGTCGACAAGATCATCCCGAGCCCGCTCGATCCCCGGGTCGCTCCGGCGGTCGCCGAGGCCGTGGCCGCGGCCGCGCGCGCTGAAGGCGTTGCGTAACACCAGGTTCGATCACAGCGAGGGCGCCCCGGGAACTCCCGGGGCGCCCTCGCCGTATTCGGACGCCGACGCGCGGCCGCTACTTCTTGTGGCAGGCCTTGCGGTAGTCGATCATCGGCTGCCGCACCCCGCGGAAGTCCTTCAGCTCCTGCTGGTGGCCCTGGCGATAGGCCTGCATCTCGGCCTTGCGCTGATCCTTCGGCATACCCTTCACCTTGGCCAGTTCGGCGGCCAGATCCGGGTGGCCCGCCAGGAATGCGGCGACCTGCGGGGCGGTCTGGGCCTGGACCTGGGCGCGTGCCTGCGGGCTGCACTGCGGGGCGTCGGCCGAGGCGACGCCGGGCACGGCGATGGCGAGGGCGGCGATTCCGGCGGTGCCGGCCAGCAGGGCGGCGACAGTGCGCTTCATACCGGTAACTCCATTCATACGGGAACGTGTCGGGTCCGAATCTGCGCGCCGAATCTGAAAGGACCCTGAAAACGCCGAGTGGGCCGGACGGATCTTCAGCCGAACTTCAGAAAGGCGGGCGGCCTTCGGCGCTCACCGCGCGGCCGGTGTGACCATCGGCCGTCGGCGGGGCCGGCGGAAGCGTCAGTACGAATACCGCGCCGGCGGTTCCGGGCGGCGGCTCGACGCAGCGGAGGTCACCCCCGTGGGCCCGGGCGATCCCGCGCGCGATCGCCAGGCCCATACCCGCGCCGTCGCGGCGCCGGTCGCGGGCGGCGTCGAGGCGGACCAGGCGGTCGAAGATGTGCTCGCGTTCCGCGGCGGGCACGCCCGGACCCGTATCGGCGACACGGATTTCGGCCATGGGGGGCAGGATGTCCGGCCGGCCGCCGGGCGCGCCGGGCTCGACGACGGTGACACTCACCGTTCCGTCCTGTCCCATGGCTTGGCAGGCGTTGGCCAGGAGGTTGATCAGGATCTGGCCGATGCGTTCGGGGTCGGCGACCGCCGGCACCGAGGGGCCGGTGAGGCGGAAAGCTGTCCCGGGATGCAGGACTCGCATCCGGTCCAGCTGGGTGCGGGCCAGTTCGTGCAGGTCGACCGGCTGCGGTTGCAGGGTGAGCCCGGCGTCGATGCGCGCCATGTCCAGCAGATCCTCCACGAGGCGGCCGGCCCGCTGCGCCTCGCGCACCAGCAGCAGGTACATGCGCTCACGCTTTTCGGTGTCGATATCGGCGGGTTGATGCAGCACCGCTTCGGCCATGGCCTTGATCCCCGCGATCGGGGTGCGCAGTTCGTGCGCGGCATCACCGACGAAGGCGCGCATCTGCTGTTCCGAGGCCCGGGCCCGGGCCTCCGCGCCCTCCAGGGCGTCCAGCATTTCGTCGAATGCGCTCGCCGTGCGGCCCAATTCGGTATCCGTACGGGCGGGGGAGAGGCGGCGTCCACGGCGGCCGCGGGCGATGTCGCGGGCCAGCCGGGTCATCGAATCCAAGGGTGCCAGCGCTCGGCGCAGTCCCCACCACAGCGCCGCGGTGATCACGACGAGGGCGGTCGCGGTCACCCCGATCAGGACCAGGCCCAGGCGCGACCGCAGCTTGGTCAGCAGCGGGGTGTCGACCTGCAGGGTGAGCCGGGCGCGGTCCACGGTGCCGCCACCGCCCAGGGTGATGGTTCTGGTCCGGATACCGCTGTCGCCGGCGTGCCGGGGCGAGAGACTGCCGTAGGCGGTGCCGTCGGCCAGGACCAGCCGCGCCCGGACCGAGCGATTGTCCACGCGGGCGATCAATTCCGCGGGCGGAGTGTTCTGCTGCGCGAGTTGCCGGGCCAGCTGCGCCCGATCGGTGAGCACGGTGTTCTCGCTGCGCGCCGCCACGATGCCGAACAGACTGTGCACCGCCAGCGCCACCACGACCAGTGCGAGCCCGGAAACCGTTGCCGCCGTGAGGGTTACCCGGCGGCGCAGCGATATCGTCGGCAACGTGTGCGGTCCGGATTCGCCCGCGTCGCCCGCGTCGTCCGGGAGATCGGGCGGTGGGGGCGCGCGGTGGCCGGGGGTGCCGCTCATCGCGGATTCGCCCGTAACGCGTAGCCCATACCGCGCACCGTGTGCAGCAGTCGCGGTCCGTGTTCCTCCAGTTTGCGGCGCACCGCGCTGACGTAGACCTCCACGAGGTTCGGGTCGTAGTCCTCGTAACCCCAGACCGCGGTGAGGATTTGGGTTTTGGTGACGACTCGGTCGCGGTGCGCGGCGAGGTAGGCGAGGAGTTTGAATTCGGTGGCGGTGAGGCTGATCGGTTCGCGGCCACGCAGCACCACGCCGGAATCGGTTTCCAGCACCAGATCGTCGATGGCGATGCGACTGTGCATGCGCCCCATCCGCCGCAGCAGCGCCTCGATCCGTGCCACCAGTTCGGCGAGGTCGAAGGGTTTCACCACGTAGTCGTCGGAACCGGATCGCAGTCCACGCACCCGGTCCTCCACACCGTCGCGCGCGGTCAGCATCACCACTCCGGCGCTGCTGCGGGCGCGCACCACCTCGAGCAGGCCGAAACCGTCGCGGCCCGGCAGCATCACGTCGAGCACGACGACATCGGGACGGAATCGCTCCAGGTCGGGCTCGAGCCGGTCGCCGTGTTCGCGTGCCAGAACCTCGTGCCCGGCGGCGTGCACGGCCGCAGCGACCGCCGTGCGAATGGCGTCGGCGTCTTCGATCAGGAGAATGCGTCCCGGCTGCACCCGCACATTATTCGTCGCCCCGGCTGAGACCCGGCTGAATACTGCTCGAGAGTCCGGTTCGCGGGCCGGCAGGGGTGCGGGGCGTCGGCACGGACGCGGCCCACCTACGATTCCTGTGCCGGGGCGCCCCGGCCGCCGGATGTGGTTGTCGCTGACTATCGGGAGTGGGTGTCGCCGGATGGGATTGGCCGGATCGGTGCGAGTGACGGCCCGGGTTCTGGTCGCCGTCACCGCCGCCACGCTGGCGGTGGCATGTGCCAACGAGGACGGTGGAGCGACGATCACCGTCGGCGCCGGCGATTCGGCGCAGTCGGAGGTGCTCGCCGAAATCTACGCGCAGGCGCTCGCGCGCGCCGGCACGCCGACGACGGTGAAGAAGCATCTCGGACAGCGTGCGGACTATCTGGCGGCCCTGGACGCGGGCACGATCACTCTGGTCGGCGATACCAGCGGCGATCTCCTGACGACCTTCGACTCCTCGTCCTCGGCGACCGCGCCGGACCGGGCGACGGCCGAGAGCGTCGCGGCACACCATGCCCCCGGCCCGGCGGTTGACATGACGGCGGGGTCGCCGGTCACGCTCGAGGCGCGCTATGTCGGCTCGGTCGCCGACGACTTGAGCCGGGCCGTTCCGGAGGGACTGGCGGTGTCGGATCTCGCCGACGCCACGGACCTGCGCCCGCAACTCGCGCTCGGCGCCGCCGCGGCCGCGCGCTATCCGGCGAATGCCGCCGATCTGGCACCGCATTGCGGTGAGCTGACCGTCGGCATCGCCGGCGGACGCGAACTCGACCCGCTGCGGCCGCCGCCGGACCCGCAGCGCGACGTCGTGACGCCGCTGCGCACGGTCTACGGCTGCGATATCACCCGTCACGTCGAATTTCCCGGCGATGCCGAACTACGAAAGGCATTGCGCGACGGAACCGTCGACGCGGGCGTGTTCACCTCGGCCGTCGCACTGCTGCCGGGTGGCCCCGGCGATTCGGCCGCCCGCACGGATCCGGCCGTCGTCACGGATCCGGCGTATGCCTTCCGCGCGCAGAACGTCGTCCCGCTGCTGCGTCAGGGCGCCTTGGACCAGCGGCAGATCAAGAAACTCAACTACGTCGCCGGCGAGCTCACCACGGCCGAATTCGCGACCATGATCCGCCGCGTGCGTGACGAACACGCCTCGGCGGCCGACCTCGCCCGCACCTGGCTCGACGAACACGCCCTCTGAGCACCCCGCTCGTCCGCCGTTCCCGCTCATCGTTCATGATCAGGTTCGACACGGAGTCGGGCGTACAGTGCGAATAGATCACCTGAGCGGAGTTCCGCATGGTCCTGGTCATTGCGTTGGGAGTGCTGGCCGCATTCCTGTTCGCCGCGGCCGGTTATCTGCAACAGCGCGCGGCACGCACCGTGGTCGCCGAACAACCCCGGGCGGCCCGGGTCTTCGGTATGACCACACTGATGCACCGTCTGCTGCGCAGTGGCACGTGGCTGCGCGGCTGGATCACGAATCTCGCGGGTTTCCTCACCCAGGCGGCAGCGCTGCATCTGGGTTCGGTGGCGGCCGTGCAGCCGCTGATGTCGACGCAGTTGTTGTTCGCGGTTCCGCTCGAGGCGTTCGGCCGCCGTCGTCGCCCGCGCGGGCGCGACATCTGGTTCGCGCTGCTGGTCTGCGCCGGGCTGGGAGTGCTGTTCGGCGTCGGCGGCGTGGCGCCGCTCGAGGGCGACCCGGATCGCGGCCGCGTACTGCTGGCCACCTTCTCCGCCGCGGCGCTGGTGGCGTTGCTCGCCCTGATCAGCATCCGCTGCCCGATCTGGGTGGCGGCGAATCTCGTCGCGGTGGCCGCCGGCGTCTGTTTCGCGATGAGCGCGGTCTTCATGAAGCTGACCACCGAGGATCTGATCTATCGCGGCATTCCCGCCACCGCCGGCGACTGGCCCGGCTATCTGCTCGCCGTTTCCACCCTCAGCGGGCTGGTATTGGAGCAGACCGCCTTCGCCGCCGGGCCGCTGCCATGGGCGATCGCAGCCATGAGCGTGACGAATCCGATCGTCAGTTACGTGGTCGGCGTGCTGGCCTTCAAGGTCGCGCTACCGCACACCGCCGGGGCACTGGCCGGGGTCGCGGTCGCCGGAGCGCTGATCGCCGCCGGTATCGGCGGACTCGCCCATTCGCCGCTGGCCCGCGCCTTCTACGCCGGTAACAAGGAGATAACCGACGAATCGCCCAGCTTGATGTCGTAAAAGCTTGCGACACATGTGTTATGACGGTTGTGTGGGCAATCCGTCGCGTCCGGTGCTGTGGCGGGACTGTGTGGTCGGGCTCGCGGTATTCGGGCTGTACCTGGCGGTCGACGCGCTGCACACCCCGGCCCGCCGCGAACTGGCCGATCGCAATGCCCATCGCATCTTCGATCTCGAGCAGTGGCTCGCCATCGACTTCGAGCGTCCACTCAACCACTGGCTGGAGTCGCGCGTGCTGCTCGCGACCCTGGCCAACTACGAGTACGCGTTCACCTACATCGTCAGTGCCTTCGCGCTGCTGTTCTGGATGTATTTTCGCCGCCGCGCCGACTACGCCCGCGCCCGCGACTCCTTCCTGCTGCTGAACATCCTGTCCATCGCGTGTTTCGCGCTCTTTCCGGTCACCCCGCCGCGGCTGCTGCCCGAGCTGGGCTTCACCGACACCGTCGTCGACGGCCACACCTGGGGGTCCTGGGGTTCGTCGCTGGTGTCGGGGGCGAATCAACTCGCGGCGGTGCCCTCGCTGCACGTCGGCTGGGCACTGTGGGTGAGCGTGGTGCTGGCCCGCGTCTCCGGCGGCTGGGTGGTGCAGGTGCTCAGCGCCTTCCACGTCGGGCTGACCACCTATGTCATCGTCGCGACCGCGAACCACTTCGTCCTCGACGCGGTGATCGCGGTGGCCTTCGTCGCGGTGAGTATCCAGCTGGTCGATCGCTGGTACGCGCGGCCGCCCGTGGTGCCTCCTGCCGACGCGTTCTTCCTGCACATCGAGAAGTCCGGCATTCCGCAGCAGGTGGGCGGCATGGTCGTGTTCCGGCCGCGGGCCGACGGCGGGCCCGGCCTCGACGTGGTGCGGGAACTGGTCCAGGGCGAGCTGGCCCATCTGCCGCGGTTCCAGCAGCGTCTGGACCAGCCGGGGCGGTGGCGCAGGGCACGCTGGGTGGACAGTCCGGTCGACTGGGACTGGCATGTCACCGAGCGCACGGTTCCGGGCACCGATCCGGCTACCGTCGCCGACCCGAGTGGTCGAGAGGCCGGCCCCGGGACGGCTTTCGGTGCGGCGACGGCCGAAGCGACCATGACGCCGAGCGCGGTGGCGCGGCGAGTGGACGGAATCGGCCGGGTGGTGACGGATCTGGCCGCCGAGGTGCTGCCCAAGGATCGGCCGTTGTGGCGCCTCGTCCTGGTGCGCGACCCGGAGGCCGGCGCGATCGGCGTGGTCCTGCTGCTGCACCATGTGGTCGCCGACGGCATCGGCACCGTGGTGCAGGCGATGCGCCTGCTGCGACCGACCATCGATCTGCCGGTGGCCGAGCGCAAACCGCCGAGCTGGGGCACCCTCGTCGCCGGTACCGCGGCCGGTCTGGCGCAGTTGGCCGCCGACGCGCAGCCGAAGGGAATACTGCCCGACGACTGTCTGCGACGGGTGTTCACCGTCTGCTCGCTGGACCTGGAAACCGTTCGGGCCGTGGCTCGTTCGCACCGTGCCCGGGTGACCGACGTGCTGCTGAGCGTCACCGTCACCGCGCTGCACCGGCTGCGCCCCGACCTGGACGAGCGATTGCGCGGGCAGATCCGGGTGGCGGTGCCGTTGATGGTGCGCGACCCCACGTCGGGAGCGGAGGGCAATTCGACCGCCGCCGTGATGATCGATATCCCGCTGACGGCGGCGACCCCGGCGCAGCGACTGGCCGAGATCCGCTCCCGCAGCGACCGGCTGCATTCCGGAACCCGGGCGCTCGCCTCGCATTTCGTGATGGATCGGGTCCTCCGGCTGTTTCCCGAACCGGCGGTGGGGGCCTTCGCGCGGTCGGTATACGGCGGGCGGTTCTTCCACGCGATCGTCTCCAATATGGCCGGCCCCGATATGGCGATGACTTTCGCGAATATGCCGATCACCCAAGTATTTCCGATTCTGCCGTCGGCGCCTGGAGTGCCTCTGGTCGCCGGGGTGCTGAGCTGGAACGGCGAATTGGGGATCGGGCTTTCGGTGGATCCGGCGATCCTCGATGCCCGGGCGGTCGCCGCCGAGTTGCCCGACGTACTGGCCGAACTCGCCGATACCGCATTCGTGGCCGATAAGCGTCCGTAGCCCCGGTCCGGCGAGTAGTCTTCGAGCGAGTTGATCACCGAGCCTACCGTCACCGAGGGAGGCCGCATTATGTTCGATCATGGGATCGCGGCGAAAATGCTTGCGGCATGCGCACTTACCGCGCTGGTGACCGTGGCGGCCGCCTGCGGCAGCGATGATTCCGGCAGCAAATCCGCCGAATCGTCCAGTAGCGGGACCCCGACGGTGACCCAGGCGGTCAGCCGGAACTTCGAGCGCTTCTTCGACGGATCCACCCCCGCCGACCAGAAGATCGCCCTCCTCGAGAACGGGCCCGCATTCGCCGCCGCGATCAAGGCACAGGCCGATTCGCCGATGGCCAAATCCGCCTCGGCCAAGGTCACCAATGTCGCGAGCACCAGCACCGACCACGCCGACGTCACCTTCGACGTGCTGTTCAACGGCACCCCGGCCCTGTCCGGGCAGCAGGGCGGCGCGGTGCAGGTCGAGGGCACCTGGAAGGTGACGGCCGCGACCTTCTGCGCGTTGCTCACCCTGGAGGGCGCGGCCCCGCCGGTCTGCGGAACGGCCTCGGGCGCCCCGAGTCCGGGTGCGACGCCGGCCCCCGGCGCGACACCCGCGAACCCCACCATCCTTCCCGCGCCGACCAGCTGAGATCGCGATGACGTCGTCGGACCCGTCGGACCGCCGCGGCGCCGGATCGGGCCGCCCGCCGCACCGCGCCGCATCGGCCGCCTCGGCTGCCGGGGCGGGCTCCGAATCCGCTGTGCCCGGTACCGGCCCCGCCGCGAGTGCACGGGCCGAAGCCGCGGCGGCGAGCGGTGCGGCTTCGATGGATTCCGTTGCGGCGCAGCCTGTGTCGCCCGGTGCCGAGCGTCCCTATGTGGCGCTCGCGGTGGTCACCGCCGTCCTGTTCGTCACCTTCCTCGACACCACGATCGTCAGCGTCGCCCTGGGCGCCGTCCAGTCCGACCTGCATGCCGGTGTGGTGTCGCTGCAGTGGGTGGTGAACGCCTACACGCTGGTGTTCGCGAGTCTGATGCTCACCGCGGGCACTCTCGGCGACCGGTGGGGCCGCAAACGCGTCATGGTCGGCGGGCTGGTGGTGTTCGCCCTCGGCTCGGTGTTGTCCGCGGTGGCCGGCAGTGTCTCGATCCTGATCGCCGGGCGCGCGGTGATGGGTGTCGGTGCGGCGGCCTCCGAACCGGGCACGCTGTCGGTGATCCGGCACATCTTCCCCGATCGTGGCGCCCGCGCGAAGGCGCTGGGCGCGTGGGCGGCGGTCTCCGGGTTGGCGCTGGCGCTGGGGCCGGTGATCGGCGGCCTGCTGGTCGGGGCGTTCGGCTGGCGCTCGATCTTCTGGTTCAACCTGATCGTCGGCGTGGTGGTGCTGGCAGCGGCGCTGAAATTCGTCCCGGAAAGCGCCGATCCGCAGCCCGGCCCGGTCGACTGGGCCGGATTCGTCCTGGGCGCGACCTTTCTCGGCTGCGTGATCTACGCGGCCATCTCCGGTGAGCAGGTGGGGTATTCGGCCGCCTCGGTGATCACGCTGTTCGTGATCGGAGCGATCGCCTTCGTCGCCTTCCTGGTGGTCGAGTCGCGCGCGGCCAATCCGATGTTCGACTTCCGCTACCTGGAGCGACCGCTGGTGCGCAGTGCGCTGGTGGTCGCGTTCGCGGTGTACTTCGGGATCTTCTCGATCTTCTTCTTTACCGCGCTGTATCTGCAGGAAGTGGTCGACTATTCGGGGTGGCGAACCGCCGCGGTGTTCGGCCCGATGGCCGTGGCCATCATCGTCGGCTCGCTGATCTCCGGATTCTGGGTGGCACTGCGCGGCTCCCGCACGCCGATGATCGCCGGCTGTGTCCTCGGCGCCGCAGGTATTCTGCTCACTCGCCAATTCCTCGGCGTCACAGTCGAATTCACGCCCCTGGCGCTGGCCCTGATGCTGGCGGGACTCGGTTTCGGGATCGCGGTGGTGCCGCTGACCTCCGCCGTTCTGTCCGGTGTTCCGGCCGAACACTCCGGTATGGCCGCCGCGGCCACGAACACCATGCGTCAGGTCGGCGCGGTGGTGGGGGTGGCCGCGCTGGGGTCGCTGGTCAACTCATTTTTGAACTCCGATCTGCGAGATCGGTTGCAGCAGATCGGCGTTCCGGCGAATTTCCAGGCCATCGTCATCGACGCCATCGAGACCGGCAACGTTCCGGCCGGCGGTGACGCGGCGGCCTCGGCCGCCTACGGGCCGATCGTGAACCGGGTCATCCATGCCACCTACGAGGCCTTCCACCGCGGACTCGAGGTGGCGCTGCTGGTGTCGGCGATCATGATCCTGGTCGCCGCCGTGGTCACCGCGCTCTGGTTGCCGCGGCGCGGCGATCGCGCCGGATACCTGCACGAGGACTGAGACCACGCGGGCAGCACGCTGCCGGGATCACGCGGGCAGCACGCTGCCGGGATCACGCGGGCAGCACGCTGCCGGGATCACGCGGGCAGCACGCTGCCGTCGGCCGAACCGGCCAGCCATTCGGTGAGCACGGGATGCATGGCGAGCGCGGGTAGTGCGCCGACCAGGGTGTCGATCAACTCGGTACGGCCGATCTGCTCCTCCCGCAACCAGATCAGCGTCGTCTCCTCGACGAACGCGATCCAGCCGCGGAAGACCAGGCGCAGTCGCGGCAGTTCGGGATCGTCTGCCGCCAGCGGGGTTTCGGTGAGGATGCGGTCCACCATGGCATCGCGGGTGGCATCGGCGAGGGCTACCAGTTCGGGGCTGCCGCTGGCGGGTCCGCGCAGCAGGCCCTGATAGGAGATCCGGTTCTCGCTGACGTAGTCGATGTAGCGTTCGACCGCGTCGCGCAGCATGCTGAACAGATCGAGGCTGCGGTCGGGCATGGTGCGAGCGAGTAGTTCCTCGTTGGCGCGGCGCACGATGGCGCGCTGAAAATCCTGTTTCGAGGCGAAGTAGTGGAAGAGCAGGCCGCGCGAGATTCCCGCCTGCCGTGCGATCTCCCCGATGGAAATGTCCTCCAGCGTGCGGTCGCGCAGCATTTTCACGCCCAGGGACACCAGCTGTTCGCGGCGTTCGTCCGGGCTCAGCCGCACCCGTTTGGTGCCGGGACCGTTGTCACTCACGGTTGCCATCCTACTGAACGGTAGTCAATACTGTTGACTCCTGCTCAATAGGATCGTAGGGTTTGATACATGAGTCGTAGGGTTACAGACAACGGCCGTAGCGACGCGCTCGGAGGCGGTAGCTTGCGTGACCACGGAGAGCGCCGCGAAGGCCGTGATGGGCGGAGCCGCAGTGCAGCGGGGGCGCGTCATGTGCATACGTTGATCGTCGGCAGTGGATTCTCGGGCCTGGGCCTGGCCATCCGTTTGAGCCGGCAGGGTCGCGACGACTACCTGGTGCTCGAGCGCGGCAACGACGTCGGCGGTACCTGGCGCGACAACACCTACCCCGGCGCGGCCTGCGATGTGCCGTCGCAGCTGTACTCCTACTCGTTCGCGCTCAATCCGAACTGGTCGCGCTCGTTCTCCAAGCAGCCGGAGATCCAGTCCTACATCCAGGGCGTGGCCGACCGTCACGGCGTGCGGGACAAGCACATCTTCGACTGCGAGATGACCGGCGCCCGGTGGAACGAGGAGCAAGCCCGCTGGGAGGTGCAGACCAGCAAGGGCGCGTTCACCGCCGATATCCTGGTCTCCGCCGTCGGCGCGCTGTGCGAGCCGAATCTTCCGGATATCAAAGGCATCAACGACTTCCGGGGCCGCATCTTCCACTCCGCGCGCTGGGATCACGACGCGGATCTGACCGGCAAGCGGGTCGCGGTGATCGGCACCGGCGCCTCCGCCATCCAGATCGTGCCGTCGATCGCGCCGAAGGTGGCCCATCTCGACGTCTACCAGCGCACGGCGCCGTGGCTGCTGCCGCGGATCGACCGCCCGTACACCCTGCCCGAGCGCCTGGCCTTCAAATACGTTCCGGGCGTGCAGAAGTTGTCGCGCGCGGCCATCTACGCCGCCCGTGAAACGCAGGTCGTCGGCCTGGCGAAATTCCCGCCGGCCATGCTCGCGCTGGAGGGCCTGGCCCGGCTGAAGCTGCGGCTCGAGGTGCCGGACGCGCAGCTGCGGGAGAAGGTCACGCCAAACTTCCGCATCGGCTGCAAGCGCATGCTGATCTCCAACGAGTACTACCCGGCGCTCGGGCGCGACAACGTCGACGTGGTCACCGACGGCATCCGCGAGATCCGCGCGAATTCCATCGTCACCGCCGACGGCACCGAGCGCGAGATCGACGCGCTCATCGTGGCGACCGGATTCCACGTCACCGATTCGCCGGTGTACGAGACGATCTCCGGTCGCGACGGCCGCACGCTCACCGAACTGTTCGACGAGATCGGACAGCAGGGCTACAAGGGTGCGGCGATCCACAACTTCCCGAACATGTTCTTCCTGCTCGGCCCGAACGTCGGCCTCGGCCACACCTCGATGGTGTACATGATCGAATCGCAGATCAACTACATCGCCGACGCGATCGCCACCTTCGACCAGCGCGGCCTGCGTACGGTCGAGGTGAGGAAAGACGCGCAGGACAGCTACAACCGCGATCTGCAGGACCGCATGTCCAACAGCGTCTGGCTCAACGGTGGTTGTGCCAGCTGGTATCTGGACAAGCACGGCAACAACACCACGCTGTGGCCCGATTTCACGTTCCGCTTCCGCAAGCTGACCGAGAAATTCGACGTCGCGGCATACGACACGACCCGATCGACCGACGGGGCCGCGGGTCCCGATCTGAAAGTGGTAGCAGCACAGTGAGCAATGACGCTTATTTCACGGGCAAGGTATGTGTGATCACGGGCGCCGGCTCGGGTATCGGCCGCGCGCTGGCCGAGAATCTGGCCCGCCGGGGCGCGAAACTCGCCCTCTCCGACATCGATACCGAGGGTCTGGCCGAAACCGTCCGCCGCGTCGAGGCGCTGGGCGCGCAGGTGAAGTCCGATCGGCTCAACGTGGCCGAGCGTGAAGCGGTGCTGCTCTACGCCGACGAGGTGAAAAAGCACTTCGGCGTGGTGCACCAGATCTACAACAACGCCGGTATCGCCTTCCACGGCGAGGTGATCGACTCCCAGTTCAAAGACATCGAGCGCATCATGGATGTCGATTTCTGGGGCGTCGTCAACGGCACCAAGGCGTTCCTGCCGGCCCTCATCGAATCCGGTGACGGGCACGTGATCAACGTGTCCAGTCTGTTCGGCCTGATCGCGGTGCCGGGTCAGAGTGCGTACAACGCGGCCAAATTCGCGGTCCGCGGCTTCACCGAATCGCTGCGCCAGGAGATGATGGCGCGCAAGCATCCGGTCAAGGTGACCTGCGTCCATCCCGGCGGTATCAAGACCGCCGTGGCGCGCAACGCCACCTACGCCGAGGGGATCGACGCCCAGAAGTTCTCCTCGTTCTTCGACAAGCAGCTCGCCCTGCACACCCCGGAGATGGCCGCGCAGACCATCACCGAGGCCGTGCGCAAGGGCCACGGCCGCGTGCTGATCGGCTGGGAGGCGAAGGCGCTCGATCTGTTCGTGCGCACCACCGCGTCCTACTATCAGCGCATCGCGAACGTCGTCAACAGCCGGTTCCTGCCCTGATCCGCCGCGGGAACCGACTGTGATGCCTGGTCTTTCGAAACCCTTGTCCCTGCCGCTGCCCGTCGCGCGGGCCGTCCTCGGGCCGATGTTCCGGTTCGCGATGCACAGCCGGCTGCCGTGGGAGGCCCAGCGCTACCTGCTCGACGCCGGTTCGGTGTTGCAGAGGCTGCCCGCCGGCACCCGGGTGCATCGGATGCGGCTGGGCGGCCGTCCCGCCGAGCGGGTGACCGCCGGACCGGCCGACGGCCCGGCTGCGGTGCTGTATCTGCACGGTGGTGGGTACACCATCGGGTCGCCGGCGACCCATCGGTCGCTGGCGGCGCATCTGGCGCGCGAAATCGGTTGTCCGGTCTATGTTCCGGACTATCGGCTGGCGCCGGAACATCCGTATCCGGCCGCGCTCGACGATGCCGAGGCGGCCTTCCTGGAGCTGGTGTCCACCGGACTCGCGCCGCAGCAGATCGCGGTGGCGGGCGATTCCGCCGGCGGCGGACTGTCGCTCGCGCTGGCGTTGCGGTTGCGCGACCGGCACGGAATGCGGCCCGCCGCACTGGGTTTGATCGCCCCGTGGGCCGATCCGAACGAGCTGCCGGCGCGCGAGCGGGATCTGGTGGTCAACAAGGCGTGGTCGCGGTTGTGCGCCGCCGCCTATCTGGGCGACGGCGATCCGCTGGATCCGGGCTACGCGCCACTGCTGGGGTCCCTGGGTGGGCTGCCCGCGACCTACGTCCAGGTCGACGAGGGCGAGTTGCTGCATTCGCAGTGCGTGCGCCTGGCGGCGGCGCTGCGGGCCGCGGAGGTGCCGATGCAGTTCTCGGTGACGCGCGGGCTCTGGCACGTCTCGCAGTTGCAGGCGTCGCTGGTGGCGCCGGCCGCGCTCGCCGCGCGCGAACTGGCGGGATTCCTCGGTCAATCGCTGCAACCAGCGCAAACCGGATCCATAGGATAGAAGCCGTAGGACAGGTTCCGCCCGGCCGCACCCACGTCGAAAATCCTCGACCGGGCGGCCGGGCGGAACCTGCCGTTGCGGCTGGCGTAAATTACTGGCGAGTAGACCACGTGGAAGGGCACCGATGCGAGAGTTCGAAGTCCCGGCTACCTACACCATCCCCGAAGACGCCAATATGTCCGATGGCGCCTTCCGGCACGCCGAGCGCACGCCCGGCCTGGTGGTGTTCAACAGGCCGGACGGCAAGGGCGGTTGGACAGATGTCACCGCGGCGGAGTTCGCGAAGCACGTCACCGCGGTGGCCAAGGGACTGATCGCCTCGGGCATCGAACTCGGCGACCGGGTCGCCATCCTGGCCTCCACCCGGTACGAGTGGGTCGTGCTGGACTTCGCCATCTGGGCGGCCGGCGGCTGCACCGTCGCGATCTTCGACAGCTCCTCCGCCGAACAGGCGCGCTGGATCCTCTCGGATTCGGGCACGAAGCTGATCGTGGTCGAGAACGCCCGGCACCGGGCCACCATCGCCGAGATCGAGGACGGTCTGCCCGAATTGGGCGAGCCGCTGGTGATCGACGACGGCGCGATCGACACCCTGGTCGCCCGCGGCAAGGATCTCGGCGACGAGGTCGTGCACGAGCGCCGCAAGCAGGTCGAGGCCGCCTCGCCGGCGTCGCTGATCTACACCTCGGGCACCACCGGCCGGCCCAAGGGCGTCATGCTCTCGCATGCCAACCTCTACGCCGAATCGGCTGCCGACCGCGCCGCGATGCCGCAGTTCCTCAAGCCGGGCCACCGGTCGCTGCTGTTCCTGCCGCTGGCCCACGTCTTCGCCCGCGCGGTCGCGCTGGCGGCCTTCGACGCCGGTGTCACCGTCGCGCACACGGCCGACTGGTCGACGCTGGTCGAGCAGTTCGGCGAGTACAAGCCGGACTTCATCCTCTCGGTGCCGCGGGTGTTCGAGAAGGTGTTCAACGGCGCCAAGCAGAAGGCGCACGACGGTGGCAAGGGCAAGATCTTCGATCTCGCCGCCGACACCGCCGTGGAGTACAGCCAGGCACTGGACAACGGCGGCCCGGGGCTGGTGCTCAAGGTCAAGCACACCGTGTTCGACAAACTGGTCTACGGCAAGCTGCGCGAGGCCATGGGCGGGCGCTGCAAGTCCGCCGTCTCCGGCGGCGGCCCCCTCGGCGCGCGGCTGGGCCACTTCTTCCGCGGCATCGGCGTCACGATCTACGAGGGCTACGGCCTGACCGAGAGCACTGCCGCTGTTTCGGTGAACACCCCCGAGCACCTGAAGGTCGGCTCGGTGGGCCGCCCGCTCGGTGGTCACGCCGCCAAGGTGGCCGACGACGGCGAGCTGCTGCTGCGCGGCCCGGTCGTCTTCGCCGGGTACTGGAACAACCCGACAGCGACCGAGGACGCCTTCGACGACGGCTGGTTCAAGACCGGCGATCTCGGTGCGATCGACGAACAGGGCTTCATCACGATCACCGGCCGCAAGAAGGAAATCATCGTCACCGCCGGCGGTAAGAACGTCTCCCCGGCGATGCTCGAGGATTCCCTGCGCTCGCATCCGCTGATCAGTCAGGTGATGGTGGTGGGCGACGGCAAGCCGTTCGTCGGCGCGCTGATCACCCTCGACCCGGAGGCGCTGCCCGGCTGGAAGACCCGCAACAACGTGCCCGAGGACACCCCGATCGAGAAGCTGATCGAGCTGCCCGAACTGAACGCCGAGATCGACAAGGCGGTCAAGGACACCAACAAGCTGGTCTCGCACGCGGAGGCGATCAAGAAGACCCGCATCCTGCCGGTCGACTGGACCGAGGAGAGCGGTGAGCTGACGCCGAAGATGTCGCTCAAGCGCAACGTGGTGATGAAGAACTACGCGGACGAGGTCGAGGCGATCTACGGCTGAGCCCGCCCGAACGCCGAACGGCCCGCCTTCGAGAAGGCGGGCCGTTCTGCGTTTCGACGTGCGACGATATGCGCGATATCCGGCGATGATTTTCTCCGGCTGCCGCCGA